>JACCXP010000429.1 GCA_013696905.1 Thermoleophilaceae bacterium | reverse complement strand
CCGCACGTCGGCGCGATCGGGGTAGTGCAGGGCGTAGGAGATCGGGACGCGCATGTCGGGGTAGCCGAGGTGCGCGAGCGACGCGCCGTCGTTCAGCTTGACGAGCGCGTGCACGATCGACTGCGGGTGCACGACGACGTCGATCCGCTCGTAAGCGATCCCGAAGAGGTGATGTGCCTCGATCAGCTCTAGGCCCTTGTTCATCAGTGTGGCGGAGTCGATCGTGATCTTCCCGCCCATCGCCCAGGTCGGATGGTCGAGCGCCTGCTGTGGGCTCACGCCATCGAGCTGCGCGCGTGTGCGCCCGCGGAAGGGGCCACCGGAGGCCGTCAGCACCATGCCGTCGATCGTGCCGGGAGACTGGGCCGCCACGAGCTGATGGAGCGCGCTGTGCTCGGAGTCGACCGGGATCACGCGCGCGCCGGTCGCCTCCGCGAGCGCCATCACGAGCTCGCCCCCCACCACCAAGCTCTCCTTGTTGGCGAGCGCGAGGTCGATCCCCTCGCCGAGCGCCGCCACCGTCGGCGCGAGCCCCGCAGAGCCGACGACGGCATTCAGCACCAGGTCGCAGTCGGACTCGGTGACGAGGCGCAGCAGGCCCTCCGGTCCCGACAGCACCTCTCCCCCCGTCCAGCGCTCGGAGGCGCGCGCGGCGGCCGACTCGTCCGTCAGCGCGATCCGCCCGACGCCGAGTGAGCGCGCCTGCGCGACGATCAGCTCGGCGTCGCTCCCCGCGGACAGCCCGACGACCTCGAGCTCGCGGCTGTCGGCGACGACGTCGAGCGCCTGCCTGCCGATCGAGCCGGTGGAGCCGAGGATGAGGAGCCTGCGCACCATTCCCAGTCTAGGGAGGGCCATACAAGAGCCCGGCCAGCGGAGGAGCGCCTTGACGCCGCTAGCCTCAGCCGACGATGACGCTTCGAACGCTCACCAGACGCATCGCTGCGGCGATGCTGCCGGTCGCCTGCGCGATGGCGCTCGGCGCATGCGGCGAGGGCGACTCCGCCGCGCCGTATCCCCCCGACCAGCGTCCCCAGAGCGGTGCTGGCGAGCAGGAGTGCGGCACGGTGAAAGTCCCGGCACACGAGGGCAGGGAGGTCGTGGCGAACGGGGCCGCCTGTGACGTCGCGCGTGAGGTCGTGTTGGGCGCGGCCGGCAAGGGCCGTGCGCGCTACGAGGCCGCCGGCTTTGCTTGCCGCCCGACCGAGGCAGCCGGCGGCGACACCCGCTACGGCTGCTCGATGGGCGCTGCGCGGATCGACTTCCTCTACGGCACGGACTAGGACCTTGACTCAGGACGCCGACTTCAGCGGGTTCGAGTCAGTAGATGTCCTCCGCGTCTAGCCTGGTCCGCTCAGGTCGGCTGGTCCGCTCAGGTCGGTGCGGGGCTCGACAGGATCGCTCTCGGCGCGCATCCTGCGCAGCTCGAAGTACATCGTGCTCGCCGCGAGCGCGGTGAGCGGGGCGACGAGCGCGCTTCCGACGAGCCCTGCGAGCGCGGCGGCGAAAGGACTCTCGCTGTAGCCGGACACCAGCGCCCCGAAGAAGGCCGACACCACGGTCTGCAGGATGGCGAGCAGCACGATCACCCCGAAGACCTGCCAGCCGTTGCCGCGCACGAGCGCGCGGCTGCGCCCGAACGCGGCCCCGACGCCTGCTCGCTCGACGACGATCACGGGCGCGAGCAGCGCCCACCAGGTGAGCAGCACGAGCCCCGGCACGAACAGCAGCAGGAAGCCGACGGCGATCCCGATGCCGCCGAGGATGCCGGCTACGATCAGGGCGCCGAGGACCGGCGTGACCGAGCGGACGAGCTGCCCGAGCGAGTAGTCGCGGACGCCGTCGATCATGTCGCGCACCGCCTCGACGACCATCCCCTGGTACCAGAAGCCTCCCACGAACGAGACCGCGGCCGAGACCAAGGTCAGCAGGATCGCACCGGCGGTGATCCGCTCGCCCTGGCCAATCGCCCCGTTGATGATCGCGACCGGCAGGAAGACGATCAGCGCGGCCGGCACGAGCAGCCCGAACTGCTGCCCGTAGAACTGGAAGACGCGCCTGAGGGTCTGCCCGATGTCGAGCTTCTCCCGCACCGGGGCAACCTACCGCCTCTCGGCCATGACGGCTGCGAGCCCGCCTTGCTCGTACGGTATTTCGCCATCACATCGAGATCGAGGAGGTAGTCGAGGCAGATGCCCGATGTCCACGAAGGGACCTTCGAGGGAGGCCTCCCTACTACGCGCTCGGGCGAGCGCCCCCCGCTCGTCGTGTTGCGGGGCCCACACCAACCAACGCGAACCCTACGGGCCTGTCGCGCCTCGGCGAGCTGCGGATGGTGGCGCCGCTCGCGCGCCTGTTTAGCGTGTACGCGCTGAACCGGCAACCCGGACTCGACGCCGCGACGACGGGGGCGCAACCCCACCCGTGACGAGGGTCGGTGGCTCCCACGCGTACGAGTCGGCTGAGGGACGCTGGGTCCTGGTCGCCACGGTGCTCGGGTCTGGGATCGTCTTCCTCGACTCGACGATCGTCACCGTCGCGCTGCCGCAGATCGGCAGGGACCTCCCGAGCCCGCTGTTCGGGGCGCTCGAGGGTCAGTCATACGTCTACTACGGCTACCTGCTGAGCTTGAGTGCGCTGCTGGTGCTCGCCGGCGCGCTCACCGATCACCACGGCCGCCGGAGCATGTACCTCGTCGGGCTCGTCGGCGTCGCGCTCACGTCGGTGCTGTGCGGCCTCGCCCCGAACATGGAGCTGCTCGTGGTCTTCAGGGTCCTTCAGGGCGCCGCCGGCGCCCTGCTCGTGCCCGGCTCGCTCGCGATCCTGACGGCGGCGTTCCACGGCGAGGACCAGGGCCGGGCATTCGGCGTCTGGGCCGGCGCCTCGGCACTTACGACGATCGTCGGGCCGCCGGTTGGAGGGGCGCTCGTGGCCTACGGCTCATGGCGCGCCGCCTTCTTGATCAACGTGCCGCTGCTCGCGCTCGCGGTGTACGCGACGCTCCGCCACGTCGTCGAGAGTCGCGACGAGCAGGCGCCGGGGCGCTTCGATTGGCTCGGCGCCGGGGTCGTCGCCCTGGCGGTCGGCGGCCTCTCGCTGGGGGTGGTGCGCGCAGGGGCCGAGGGGTGGCGCGACCCGGCCGCGTTCGTCACGCTCGGCGTCGGAGTGCTCGCCACGGTCGGCTTCCCCTGGCTGATGGCCCGCCGCCGCGATCCGCTGGTCCCGCTGTCGCTCTTTCGATCGCGCAACTTCTCGGTGACGAACGTCTCGACGCTGCTCGTCTACGGCGCGCTGTACGTGATGCTGCAGTACTTCGCCCTGTTCGCGATCGGCACGCTCGCCTACAACGAGCCGGCGTTCGGCCTCGCTGCGATCCCCGGCGACATCTTCCTCGTGGTGTTCGCCGCTCGCTTCGGCGCGCTGGCGGCGCGCCACGGGCCGCGCGTGTTCATGGCGCTCGGGCCGGCGATCATGGGCCTCGGAGTCCTCTGGCTCGCCCGCATTCCGGCTGACAGCGCGGCCTGGGTGGTCAAGCTCGGCGACCCTTCGAGCTTCGTACCCCCAAGCGGCTACGTGATCGACGTGCTGCCGGCGATGGTGCTCTTCGGGCTCGGCCTGATGGTGATGGTGGCGCCGCTGACCGCGGCGCTCATGGCCTCGATTCCGGAGCGCCACTCCGGCGTGGCATCGGCAGTCAACAACGCGATCTCGCGCGTCGGGCCGCAGCTCGCCGGCGCGCTCCTGTTCGTGGCGATCACCGCCTCCTTCTACGGCGCGCTGGCCGACGCCCTGCCCGGAACGGACGTCTCCTCGCCCGCCGCTCGGGAGCGCATCAGCCCCCTGAACGCGCCTCCGAGCGGAGCCTCGCCGGAGCTTGCCACGGCGATCAGGGAGGCCTCGACCGCCGCCTTTCGGCTCGCGATGGTCGTCGTCGCGGCGCTCTGCTTCGCCGGCGCGATCGTCAACGCGCTCGGCATCCGCAACCCGCGCGTGCGCGAGGGCGCGGCTCCGGCCGCTCGCCCCGAGCCGATCTGCCCACCGATGCCCGCGAGCGGCGCGCGCGTGCGCCAGGAAGTCCAGACCTCCATCTGAGTGCGGCCCCTCACGGCCCAGTCGCGGCGCCCTCGCGCCCGCCCGGCTGCACGAGCCCTGACCCGTAGGTGAGCACGATCGCCTGGAAGCGGTCGCGCAGGCCGAGGCTTCGCCAGAACGCGATCGGGGCGCTCCTGATGCTGCCTCGAATCCTCTGCCAATGGAAACTTACGGAGACCATGCCCAGCGCCCTGCTGGGCGTTCTCCCGGAGCAACATCCTCGCTTTGACCGCGGTCGTCTCGTCCGGACCGTCATGGGCCGGGCGTTGGCGCCGAGGACTCCGGCGCCTCCTGGGGCATCATCACCCACAGCGCGGCATATGCGACCACCTGCGGGCCGGGTAGGAACATGGAGAGCACGGCGGCGACTCGCACGAGCAGGGGGTCGATGCCGTAGCGGTCGGCGACGCCCTTGCAGACACCGCCGAGCCAGCGGCGCTCGCGCGGACGAACGAGGCCTTCGTCGCGGAACCAGCCGCGAACGTCGCCGAGGAAGCCGTTGCGGCGGGAGGAAGCGGTCGGGACGGCGTCCATGGGAGCTCCTTGCAACTCGGGGGATCGAGTGAAGGTTCGCGCGCGGGAGCACACCGTGGCGGTCGGTTAACCGGCGAGCCGACGTACGGGCAACCCCCTCGCCGCGTCATAGAACGCGCGCGCCGCCGGCGCAGCCCGTGCTCCGATGAGCGCCAGCGCCACCGCGACGGGCGGGCGAGCGGCCTGAGCGAGGTCCGCTTTTGCATGGCGTTCAGCCGGACGCCGCCGCCGTCCACCACGAGACCGCGTACGCCAGTACGAAGA
>JACCXP010000426.1 GCA_013696905.1 Thermoleophilaceae bacterium | reverse complement strand
TCTGGGTCCGCCCTTCGTCTCGGTCATCGAGGACCGGCTCTGGAAGGTCGTTGAGAGAACCCTGGGAGTCGGCTGGGCGGCTCCTGGAGAGAGCTGCCCAGCAGGCCGTTACCGTCCCCTGTAGCGGAACCTCAGGATCACGCCCGGATCGTCGACCTCATTCGTCGGCGTCCCCGAGCGGCTGCGCGCGAGCCCGCCGAGGTCCGTCGAGACGTAGAACGTGCGCTCGTCGGGCGTCTTCGCGATGTCTCGGTAGCGGTTGAAGCTCTTCCACGTCTCGATCGGCCGGCCCGTGGTCGTGCTCCCGTCCGCGCTCAGCTTGAGGCGGTAGAGCCGCCCGTACTTGAGGCTCGGGATCAGCAGCGAGTTTCGCCAGCCCGGCACGCCGTCGCGCGCGGTCGTGATCTCGATGCTCGACGGGCCGATCGTCGGATAGCAGATGAAGCCCTCCTCTGGGCACTTCGGGTCGCGGAAGTTGAAGCTCGAAGGCACCGTGAAGAAGGTCCGGATCGGGGGAGCGAAGTTGCGAACCGTGGACTCGCTCTCCTTCTGCTGCGGGACGTACGACGGGATCACGTACTCGTCGTGGTTGCCCGCCCGGCACTCGACGCCGACCGACGCCGACCAGTTGGCGTACACGTAGGCGCTGTCGTCGCGCGCGCCGAGCACCAACGGCCAGCCGTAGTTTCGGCCCGCGCGGATGATGTTCAGCTCGTCGTCCGACTTCGGCCCGTGCTCGCTCGAGTACAGGGTGCCGTCGGGAGCGAACACGATTCCCTGCGCGTTACGGTGGCCGTATGTGTAGATGTGGCTGCGCACGCCCCCGATGACGGGGTTGTCCGCGGGCACCGAGCCGTCGGTCTCGAGGCGCAGGATCTTGCCCTGATAGGTCTCCCAGTTGCGCGCGCCCACCTGCGCCGCTGTCGGCAGGTCCTGCGAGCGGATCGCCTTGCAGGTGTTCGCGAACTGGTTGTGTCCCTGGTCGCCGATCGTGTAGTAGAGCCGGCGGTCGGGGCCGAGCACGAGCCGGCCCGAGTTGTGGTCGTTCGAGGCAGGCATGCCGCTGATCAGGTCGACGGGGCGGCTCGCCCGCTGCGTGCGCGCGTTGTAGGTGTAGCGCCTGATCCGCTGGCGCCGCTCGAGCGTCGCGCTCGAATCGATGTCGTAGCTGTAGGAGACGTAGATGTAGCGGTTCTGGGTCCCCCGGATCCGCCTCGGGTCGACGGCCATGCCGAGCAGGCCGTCCTGCGCCTTGGGGGTTGCGAGGTTGTCGGGGATCGTCACGACGGTCTTCTTCGATCCGTCGGAGGGGCGCACGCGCGTCACTCGCCCGGCGCTCTTCTCCGTCACCCACAGGTACCGGTCGGGCCCGTAGGTGACGTCCCACGGGTTCGCGAGCCCGCGGGCGACGACGTCTGAGCTGAATGCCTCTCGCTGAGCGAGAGCCGTCGTCTCGAGCATGGCGAGCAGCAGCAGGCAGCTGACGCCCAAAGTGGTTGCGCGACGCATCATGATTCCCCCCTCGTGGCTCCCCATTCTTCCAACCAGCGGCGGCACCCTAACGCCTGGCGGCCCCTGACGCCAGCGAGGAGCTGAGGGCGACGAGCAAGAGCTACGAGCAGGTCGAGGTCGAGTCGCGCGCACAGTGGCGCGCTTGGCTCTCCGAGCACCACGACAGCTCTCCGGGTGTGTGGCTCGTGACCTTCAAGAAGGCGACGGGCGACCGGCACGTGCCCTACGACGACGTCGTCGAGGAGGCGCTCTGCTGCGGCTGGGTCGACAGCCAGGGGCGCCTGCTGGACGACGCTCGCTCACAGCTGCTCGTGACACCGCGCAAGCGCGGCAGCCATTGGTCGCGCAAGAACAAGCAGCGCATCGACCGACTGCTCGCCGCGGGCCTGATCGCTCCGGCGGGCCTCGCGGCCGTCGAGAGCGCCAAGGCCGACGGCTCGTGGACCGCGCTCGACGCGGTCGAGGACCTGATCGAGCCCGACGACCTGCGCGCAGCCCTCGACGCAGATCCCGAGGCGCGCCGCCAGTGGGATGGCTTCCCGCCCTCGACCAGGCGCGGGATCCTCGAGTGGATCGGCAACGCGAAGCGGGCGCCGACGCGCGGGAAGCGGATCGCCGAGACGGCCGGGCTCGCCGCGGAGGGCATCCGCGCCAACCAGTGGCGCCGGCCCGGGTCGCGCTAGCCGGCTCGCTTACTCGGCCGGATCGCCGTAGGCCTGGATCACCTGCGAGTCGTCGGCCCGCCCGAAGCCGCGCTCGGCGGCGCGGCTGAAGGCGTCGTGGGCAGCCGCAACGAGCGGCGCCCGGAAGCCGACATCCGCCGCCGCCTGCGTGACCAGGCCGCTGTCTTTGACGAACAGGTCGATCGCGCTCGTCACCTCGGCGTCGGGACCCTCGAGCATCCGGGGCCCGCGGTCCGAGAGCATCCACGACCCGCCGGCGCCGCCGCGCATGACGTCGAGGACGAAGTTCTGGTCGAGGTCGAGCGCCGCCGCAAAGGCCAGCGCTTCCGCTGCGGCGGCGAGGTGCACGCTCGCGAGCAACTGGTTGACGACCTTCATCGACTGCCCGAGTCCGACCTCGGCGCCGCAGCGCACGAGCCTGCCCATCGGGGCCAGGACGCCCGCGACCTCGTCGAGGCTGCTCGGGTCCCCGGAGCCGAACAGGATCAGCTCCCCTCGCTCGGCGCCCGAGACGCCGCCCGTCACGGGCACGTCAACCAGGCGCACCGACCGCGCAGCGGCCGCGCGCGCGGCCCCCTGGACGGCTCGCGGGCCGACGGTGCTCATCACGACGCACGTCGAGCCCGGACGCAGGTGCTCCAGTGCGCCGCCTGGGCCGGACAGCGCGGCCTCGAGCTGCGCGGCGGTGGCGACCATCACGATCGCCACGTGGCTGCCCGCGAGTGCGGCCATCCGCTCGCTCGCTGCCATGCCGGCGGCGACGGCCAGCTCCCGCCGCTCCTCCGACGCGTCGACCACGCACAGCTCGTGCCCGGCGGCGGCGACGCGAATCGCCATCGGCAGGCCAATCGCCCCGGCGCCGATGAAGCCCACACGGCGTCCCGGGGCCACTGCCCTCAGCCGGCCGTGCCGTCGACCACCTGGTGGAACTCGATCACGCGGCCGTCGGGGTCGGAGCAGAAGAGCTGATGCCAGCCTGCGATCGCCCACACCCCCATGTCGCTGTACGGGACGCCGGCCGAGTCGAGACGCGCCCGCACAGCGGCGATGTCGTCGACCCGAAAGGCGAGGTGCCCGATCAGCGGGTTCACGGGCAGACCCTCGCGCTCCGTGAAGTCGGGCTCCGCCGGGACGAAGTGGTACTGGTAGCCCGAGCTGTCCTCGAGCGTGTGGATCCCGGCGCTGTAGGCGTCCTTGTCGCGCGGCAGCTCGACGGGCGTGAGCTCGAGCAGGTCACGGTAGAAGTCCGCGGTCCTGGCGGCGTCGCCGCGCGCGCTCGCGAGGTTGAGGTGGTGCGGACGTGGGGGGCTCGCGTCGCTCATGGCGCTCCTCGGTGAGCGCAA
>JACCXP010000397.1 GCA_013696905.1 Thermoleophilaceae bacterium | reverse complement strand
CGGCGTCTCCCCGCCGGACTGCCGTCGCCAGGCGCCACGGGCTCGCTCCAGAGGGTTCACCCTCTGGATGCTCGCCCGCGCCCCCTGGCTCGGCCTCCGCCGCGGAGACACTCGCCAGTTCCGGTGGATCCAGGCTTAGGCCGCTCAGCCCTCCAGCTCGCGCCCGGCCTCGATCTCGAGCGGTCGCTCTCCGGAGTGCTCGATCTCGACCCTTCCGCGCACGACGACGCCCCCGCCGAAGAAGACGTCGCCGCGCACGACGAGCTGCTCGCAACGCAGCAACGACGGCGGCCCGGCCGGGAAGCGCGCGTCGAAGTCGCGCAGCAGCTTGTAGTGCTTCGAGTCGAGCTCGACGAGCGGCGCGCGGCCGTCGCGCTCGGGCGCGAGCGCGACGCGGGCGTGGTCGTCGAGCGCGTAGGCGTCCGAGCGCAGCACGAGCAGGTCGCTCGTCGTCTTCACCGGAGCGAAGCGCGCACGCGGCACCTGCAGCACCTGCGCGCCCTCGAAGACGCCGATCGCAGCGCCCATCGCCGCCTCGAGCTGCACGATCTCCGGTGAGCCGGAGTCCGACGGATCGACGTTCTTCTCGTTCACGATCAGGGGCAGCCCGAGCACGCCGTCGCGCTGCTCGAGCGTCTCGGCCAGTCGGGCGAGGTTGAGCCACAGGCTGTTGGTGTTGTAGAAGCGCCAGCGCCGGAAGTCGCGGAAGGACGCCTCGTCCTCCTCCGGCACCTGCGCGGTCTCGCGCAGCACGAGCCGGCCGTCGGAGTGGCGGGCGATGTGGCCGCCCTTGCGGTCGGCCTCGGTGCCCTCGACGACCTCCATCAGGAAGGGGATCTCCTGGTCGGCGAACCAGCCGAGGATGCGCTCGTCGAGCACCGCCCCGAGGTTGTCGGAGTTCGAGACGAAGGCGTACTCGTAGCCCTGCCGGCGCAGCTCGTCGAGCATTCCCGAGGCCTGCAGGGCGGAGTAGAGGTCGCCATGGCCGGGAGGGCACCATTCGAGTGCGGGGTCGTCCGGCCAGGTCACGGGATGCAGGTCGTCCGCGCGCAGCTTCGGCTCCATGTTCTGAAGGAAGTCGAGCGGCACGTCGGCGGCGAGCTCGGGGTAGCGCTCGAGCGCGCCCAGCGTGTCCTCGCGCGTCGAGAAGCTATCCATAAGGACGAGCGGCAAGCGGACGTCGTGGCGCTTGCGCAGCTCGAGCGTCTGGAGGGCGATGATGTCGAGGAACGACAGGCCGTCCTTCACCTCGATCAGGGACTTGGCGCGGCTGAGCCCCATGCTCGTGCCGAGCCCGCCGTTGAGCTTGATCACCGCGGTCTTGTCGAGCGCGTCGGCGGATCGGCCGGCGTCGTCCAGGTGCTCGAGCGACGCAACGTGGCCCTCCGGCTCGAGCTCGCCGTCGGGCAGGAGCCCTCGCTCGCCGCCGAGGAGCTGCCCGTACTGCTCGGCGAAAGTGGCGATCGCGACCTCCGCCACCCCGGCCTCGCGCATCTTCTCCTCGGCGGCGTGGAGGCCCTCGTGCTCGGCCGCCGCGGCCCCCTCGCGCGGGTCACTCATCGCAGGCGACCATATCCGGATCGCTCGCGAGGTCGCGATTCGCGTGTGATCGGTATCGCCAGTCTCAGCCGAGCGACAGGAGCTCTAGCTGCTGCAGGAGGTCGAGGTCGTCCCGGACGCCCCAGTGCTCGACGATCCTTCCGTCGGCTATGCGCCAGATGTAGACGTGGCGGGCCGTGAACACCCTGTCCGTAGGCTCGCGGCCCATCAGCGCCCCTGTGTGCCGGCCACCCATCCTTACGCGCTGCACGACCTTGTCCCCTTCGGCGATCTCGTCCTCGACCTCGAAGCGAAGGTCACCGAAGACGCTGTGCAGCCGCCGCACCGTCTGCCTGACGCCCTCGGGGCCCTTCGACCCTTCCGGGTGGCCTGGGTCGTGGTCCACGAAGTCGGGGTGCACCAGATCGTCGGCGAGAGCGAGCTCTGCGCGCGCGTAGATCTCCTCGAGCACTCGCCGCGCGAGCCGCTTGTTGTCCTGTGACACCTGGCTCCGGCGACGCTAGTACGCGTAGATCTCGACCCGGTACCCGTCCGGGTCGGCCACCTGAACACGGACGAAGCGCCCGTCGTCCTGCCACTCGGTCTCGCGAACGCCGGCCGCGCGCAGGCGCTCGCGGGCTGCGCGGACCCCGTCTCCTTCTGATGCCTGGAAGCCGAAGTGAACCGCCTCGAGATCGGGTGGGGGAGCACCCTCTCGAAGCGCGAGCAGCGAGCCCTCGGGCGAGGCCAGGATCAGCAGGTTCTCGTCGTCGTGGACCGGCTCGGTCACGCCGAAGTGCTCCGCGTAGAAGGCGGCGGAACGAGCACGATCGCCCACCGTGAGGGCGACATGGTTGAGGCGCATGCAGCCATCATCGCAATCGAGGGTCGAGTGGGCCCCGCCCACCCGCTCGTAGAATTGCCCGTTATGGACGAGATCGCCTTCGACGACCGTGGGCTCGTGCCGTGCATCGTGCAGGACTGGCGCACGGGCGAGGTGCTCACGCTCGCCTACATGAACGAGGAAGCGCTCGAGCGCACACGCGCGAGCGGCGAGACGTGGTTCTACTCGCGCTCGCGCCAGGCGCTCTGGCACAAGGGGGAGACGTCGGGCAACGTGCAATATGTGCGCTCCTTGCGCTACGACTGCGACTCCGACTCGCT
>JACCXP010000383.1 GCA_013696905.1 Thermoleophilaceae bacterium | reverse complement strand
GGGGGGAGTTGCGGCTGGAGACGACGGTCGAGCGGATCTCCGTGTCGGGGGGACGGGTCGAGGCGGTCGAGTGCGCCGGCGACAGGATCGCCTGCGAGGTCGTCGTCTCGAGCGCCGACGCCGAGCGACTCGAGGGCGAGCTGCTCGGGCAGGTCGACGGCCCGCGGCGCGAGCGCTCGTTGTCGGGCTTCGCCTTGATGCTCGGGCTGCGCGGGCACACTCCCGGGCTCGCTCATCACAACATCCTCTTCCCGGCCGACTATGACGCCGAGTTCGACGACGTGTTCGTACATCGCCGGCCGGTGCGCGACCCGACGATCTACGTCGCCGCGTCGAGCGTCAGCGACGCCGGCGAGGCGCCGCCGGGCTGCGAGAACTGGTTCGTGCTCGTGAACGCCCCGACCCAGGGGGACGGCCTCGACTGGGACGCCGCCGCGGACGCCTACGAGCAGGCGCTGCTCGATCGCCTCGCCGCACGCGGGCTCGACGTGCGGGCGCGGGTCGCGGTGCGGGCTCGGCGCACGCCCGCAGACCTCGAGCGCCAGACGGGGGCGGCAGGCGGCGCCATCTACGGCGCGGCGCCCCACGGGCGACTTGGCACGCTGCGGCGGCCCGGCAACCGCTCGCCCGCCGCGCACGGGCTCTACCTCGTGGGTGGCACCACGCATCCGGGCGGCGGACTGCCGCTGGTCGCCCTCAGCGCGAAGATCGTCGCCGAGGAGATCGGGCCGGCGACGAGCTAAGCGGGCGGGCTCTCGTCCGCGCTCGGGTCCGGCACCGAGTAGCCGCGCGCCCGCAGCCCCTCGACCTCCGTGCGCACCGAGCCCTCTAGCCGCTCGACCTCGCGACCGATCCGGGCGAACTCGCCGCGGTCGCCGACCACCGCCGCCGATGCCATGCGCCCGTAGGCATCTGAGGTGCGCTCGAGCAGGGCGACGACGCCCGAGTTGGCCTGGCGCTCCGAGCCGCTCAGCGAGCGCGACACAAGCGCGTCAACCGCGGTCTCGTAGACGCTCGCGAGCTCGGCGCAGACGGCACCCTGGCCATCGGCCGTGCGCGCGGCCGCGAGGCGCCCGCGCAGCGCTTCGCGGCGTGCGTTCAGACGCCGCATCGCCTTGTCGAGCGCACCCGAGTACGCCTCGCTCGTCCCCAGTGGCGCCGCACGCAACCCGTCGAGCTCGAGTGTCTTGGCCGCCTGCTCGCAGTCGGCCATGAACGCGGCCGTGCCGCCCGGCGGGGCGAAGCAGGCGACCGTCGCGACGGCGCCGGTGGTCGGCAGCATGTACAGCGTCAGCTCGCGGTCGAAGTCGGGCGGTCGCAGACGCTGGTAGCGATAGGCGTCGCCCGCGCCGAGCCGCACCGTCTCCTCAGGCGAGGCCGGCAGGCGCAGCCGCTCGAGGAAGCTCGCGGGCACGGGACCCTTCTCCTCGACCGCGCCCGCGACGAGGCCCGCTCGCCCGTCGCCCCCGCTCGGGGCGATCGCGATCGGATCGCGCAGCCCGAGCCCGGGCACGGTCGGCGGGCGCTCCACGGCCACCCACCCGGCCGGCACGGCCAGCGCGAGTGATCCTGCCGTGGCTTTGGCACCCGCCTCACCGTCGGCGCCTGGGCCCACCCGCCCGGACAGGAGCCAGCCGGCGAGCACCGCGATCGCTGTCAGGGCGAGGAGCGCAAGCGCCGGGGCGCGCGCGGGCAAGCGCCGAGGGCTTGGCCGAGGAGCCGCACGCGTTCGCTCAGGGCGCGAAGGCTCGACGTCCCCGAGCGCGCCGCGCGCCGCGCGGATCAGCTCCCCCGCCGACCGATGCCGCTGCGCGGGCTCCTTTGCGAGCGCGCGCTGGAGGACCTCGTCGAGCGCTCGCGGCAGCTCGGCGCGGCGCTCACTGGCGCGCGGTGGCGGAACGTTCAGGTGGGCGTCGAGCACCGCCCGCTCCGAGCGTCCGCGAAACGGCGGCGCTCCGGTGAGAGCCTCGAACAGCACCGCGCCGAACGCGTAGACCTCGCTGCTGCTGCTCGGCGTCGCGCCGCCGATCTCCTCCGGTGAGAGGTAGTGCAGCGCGCCCGCCCGGCGAGCGGCGACCGGGCCGCCGATCCCGACCGGCTGGTGGCCGATGCCAAGACCACCGAGGAAGGTCCGCTCCGGGTCGCCCGCGTCGACGAGGATCTTCTCCGGCTTCACGTCGTGGTGCAGCAGTCCCTCCTCGTGGACGGCGTCGAGCGCCTCGGCGATCGGAGCGAGCATCGTCAGCACGCGCTCGGGAGGAAGCCCGCGCGACGGGATCAGCTCCTTGAGATTCGGGCCGCGCACAAGCCGCATCGCCAGGTAGAGGCCCTGATCGCTGTTGCCGGCCTCGTATATCGGCACCACCCGGGGGTGATCGACCGCGGCCTGGCGCGGCACCTCGTCGCGGAAGCGCTTCCTGAATCCCGGCCTGTCGCTCAGCTCCTCGGGAAAGACCTTGAGCGCCACATGGCGCTCCGCCTTGCGTTCGGTCGCCTCGTAGACGACGCCCATGCCGGGCGCCCCGCCGAGGACGTCCACCACGTCGAAGCCGGCGACCGACGAGCCGACCTTCAGCATCGAGGCACGCCGAGCATCGAAGCGCCCTCACGGCCGGTCGATCGAGGCGATGCGCACGACATGGCGGAATGCTTCGAGACGAACGCACGCGCACCTGCCCGCGCACGAACCTCGATCCCGCTCACAGACGGATTGTGGGACTGAGATCGGACCGATCGTCTACTCGAGCGTGTAGCCGAGCGCCGTCAGCCCTCGCACGGCGCTGCGCACGCGGGCCTCCCCGCGCCTGACCCGCGCCGCGTGCCCGCCGAAGCCGCGCGCATCGCCACGGCGGGCGGCGGCGGCCATGCTGCGATAGGCGGCCGCGACCTCGCGCAGCCCACCGACGATGCCCGTGTTCGTGCGCCGTTCCTGCGCCGTGCGGGGCTCGGCC
>JACCXP010000207.1 GCA_013696905.1 Thermoleophilaceae bacterium | reverse complement strand
GCCGAGCTGCTCGCCGAGGGCGATGCTGCGCTCGAGGTGGGTGCGCGCGCCCTTCAGGTCGCGCTCGCTCGAGGCGAGCACGCCGAGCATGTTGTGCGCCTGCGCGAGCGCGCGCGCGTCGCCAGCCTGGAAGCGCGACTTCGGGAGCTTCTGGCCGGAGAAGAACCACTTCTACGGGCCACTGACCGGCATCGAGCCCGGCGACGTCGCGGTGCTCAACCTGACGATGCCCGGGCGCGTGAAGCTCTCCACCGGCATCTTCGTGATGTACGCCGACGACGAGTCGTTCACGTTCATGACGCCCGAGGGCCGCATGTTCGCCAGCTGGATCACCTTCAGCGCGTTCGAGCTCGCCGGCGACACGATGCTCCAGGTGCAGGTGCTGATGCGCGCGGGAGACCCGATGTCCGAGGTCGGCCTGGCCGTCTACGGCCACAAGGCCGAGGACGTCTTCTGGCAGCAGACGCTGCGCAACCTCGCCGAGCGCTTCGGCGTCGAGGGCGATCCGGAGACGCAGGTGGTCTGCGTGGACCGCAGGCGCCAGTGGCGGCGTGCGGGAAACATCCGCCACAGCGCCACGATCCGCTCGGGCCTCTACGCCGCCGGCGCGCCGTTTCGGATGATCGCCGGCGGGAGGAAGAAGGACGCGGGGGCCGAACGGGCCCCGAGTGCCTGAGCTTCCGCACGACGCGGTGGTCGTGGGGGCGGGGCCGAACGGCCTCGCCGCCGCGATCACGCTCGCCCGCGCCGGCCGCTCGGTGCTGCTGCTCGAGGCGCAAGAGTCGATCGGCGGCGGCACCCGCACCTCCGAGCTGACGCTGCCCGGCTTTCGCCACGACGTCTGCTCCGCAATCCACCCGATGGTGCTCGCGTCGCCGTTCTTCCGCGCGCTGCCGCTGCACGAGCACGGGCTCGAGTTCATCCACCCGCCGGCGCCGCTCGCGCACCCGTTCGACGACGGCACCGCCGCCGTGCTCGAGCGCTCGGTCGATGCCACCGCCGTCTCGCTCGGCCCGGACGCGGATGCCTATCGGAGGCTGATCGGACCCTTCGTCGCGGGCGCCTCGCGGCTCGTGCCCTCGATCCTGCGCCCGCCGCTCTGGCCTCCCCGCCATCCCATGCTGATGGCGCGGTTCGGCCTCGACGGGCTGCGCTCGGCGGTCGGGCTGGCCGGCGCCCGCTTCGCCGGCGAGCGCGCCCGCGCGCTGCTCGCAGGCTCTGCGGCCCACTCGACGCTGTCGCTTTACAAGCGCCCGAGCGCCTCATTCGCGCTCGTGCTGACGCTGCTCGGCCACGCGGTCGGCTGGCCGATCCCGCGCGGCGGCTCGCAGGCGATCGCGGACGCGCTCGGCTCCTACCTGCGCTCGCTCGGCGGCGAGATCGTGACCGGCCGCCGTGTCGAGTCGATCGACGAGCTGCCCCCGGCCCGCGCGGTGCTCTTCGACGTGACGCCGCGCCAGCTCGTGCGCCTGGTGGGGCACCGCTTCCCCAGCCGCTACCGCCGCGGGCTCGAGCGCTACCGCTACGGCGCCGGGGTCTTCAAGGTCGACTTCGCCCTCGACGGGCCGGTTCCGTGGGCCGCGGCCGAGTGTGCGCGCGCGGGCACGGTGCACCTCGGCGGCACGATGGCCGAGATCGCGGCCTCCGAGCACACGGTGTCTCGCGGCGGGCACCCGCAGCGCCCGTATGTGCTGGCGGCCCAGCAGAGCCTCTTCGACCCGACCCGTGCTCCGGAGGGAAAGCACACCCTGTGGGCCTACTGCCACGTGCCGAACGGATCGACGTTCGACATGACCGCTCGGCTCGAGGCCCAGGTCGAGCGCTTCGCGCCCGGCTTTCGCGACCGCATCCTCGCGCGTAGCGTGATGGGGCCCGCAGCGCTCGAGCGCCACAACGAGAACCTCGTCGGCGGCGATATCAATGGCGGCATCCAGGACCTCGCGCAGCTCTTCGCGCGCCCGGTCGCGCGAGCGGTGCCGTACTCGACAGCCGCGCAAGGCGTCTACATCTGCTCGTCCTCGACGCCGCCTGGGGGCGCGGTGCACGGCATGTGCGGGCACCTCGCGGCGCGCGCCGCGCTGCGCTCCCTCGGGCGCCGCCAGGACCATTGCTAGCCTTCAGCGAGCTCTTTCCGAAGGGTCTGTAAAGACAGCCGCCAACCGGAGGCGGCGCTGAAAGGAACACATGACTGAAGGTCCGAGCCGCGTCTCCGTAGACGTAGGCGGCACCACGTTCTCGTTCGAGACCGGCAAGCTCGCCAAGCAGGCAAGCGGCTCCGTGGTCGTCACCGCGGGCGACACGATGGTGCTCTCCACCGCGACCGCGGGCAACGAGCGCGACGTCGACTTCCTGCCGCTCACCGTGGATGTCGAGGAGCGTATGTACGCCGCGGGCAAGATCCCCGGCTCCTTCTTCAAGCGCGAGGGCCGCGCGGGAGAGAAGGGCACGCTGACCGCGCGCATGATCGACCGTCCGCTGCGCCCGCTCTTCCCGAAGGGCTGGCATCGCGAGACCCAGCTCGTGTCGATCCCGATGTCGGTCGACCACGTCAACCCCTACGACATCCTCGCGATGAACGGCGCCTCCGCGGCGCTGATGCTCTCGGACATCCC
>JACCXP010000368.1 GCA_013696905.1 Thermoleophilaceae bacterium | reverse complement strand
GCCAGGCTGGTCAGGGACGGCGTGGCCGAAGAGGTCGCCAAGCTGAAGGAGCAACGCGGTAAGGACCTGGCCGTCGGCGGCGCAGGCCTGGCCTCCGCCTTGACGAAGCTGGGCCTCATCGACGAGTACCGGCTCTTCGTCAGTCCGGTCGTATTGGGCGGCGGTACGCCTTACTTCCCGGCCCTGGAGGAGAGGATCAACCTGGAGCTGGTCGAGACGCAGACGTTTGGCTCTCGCGTCGTCTACCTTCGCCACCGGCGCGTATAGAGCGGCCTTCGGGGCGCGGCCCGAGAGCACCCTCTCGTCGGACCGATCGCGCGCCGGCAGTCGCGCAGCGCCACACGCTGCTCGCCCGACAGTGGTCCAAGCTTGCCTCCGGGTTCTCAGGCTGCCGCGAGGCGGCTGTTGCTGAGCTCCTGTCCGATCGCGGACGCCGTCTCGAGCAGTGGCGGAAGCATCTCGTGCTGCATCTCCCCGACAGTCGCCCTCGAAGCGTGCACGGAGAGGTTGACCGCTGCGACGACCTCCTCCGATCGGTCGCGGATGGGCGCCGCGACGGAGCGCAGCCCGTCCTCGAGCTCCTGGTCGACGAGCGCCCAGCCCTGGCGACGAACCTGGTCGAGCTCGCTCGCGAGCGCCTTGCGGCTCGTGATGGTGCCGGCCGTGATCGGCTCAAGGCGCATCCTCCCGATCGAAGCGTCGAGATCGCGCGCCGGCAAGGAGGCGAGCAGGACGCGGCCCATCGAGGTGGCGTGGGCGGGGAAGCGCGTGCCGACGCTGATCGAGACGGCCATGATGCGACGCGTCGACACCCGCGCTACGTAGACGATGTCGTCACCGTCGAGGACGGCGACCGAGGAGGACTCGTGCAGCCGCTCGACGAGGCGCTCGAGGTGTGGCTGCGCGAGCTCAGGCAGCGAGAGGCTCGAGAGGTATGCGAAGCCGAGCTCGAGCACGCGCGGCGTCAGCGCGAAGCGCCCGCCGGCCTGGCGCACGTACCCGAGCTCCCTGAGGGTGAGCAGGGAACGCCGGGCGGCGGCCCGTGAGAGCCCGGCGACGCGCGCCACGTCGCTGAGCGACATGTCCGCCGGCTCGCTGAGGGCGCGGATGACCGCGAGGCCCCGGTCGAGGGACTGGATGAACGATCCATCGGGCGCGGGCGACTCGCTCAAGTGCCGGCGCCCTCTTCGTCGAGCGCCTCCTGCGCGATCGCGAAGGCGGCGTTCGCGGCCGGGACGCCGGCGTAGACCGAGGTGTGCAGGAGCACCTCGGCGATCTCCTCGCGCGTGAGGCCGTTGCGCAGCGCTGCGCGCACATGCATGGCGATCTCGTTCTCGCGGCCGAGTGACGTCAGCGTCGCGAGCGTGACGGCGCTGCGCGTGCGGCGGTCGAGGCCGTCACGCGTCCATACGCCGCCCCACGCGTAGCGGGTGATGAAGTCCTGGAAAGGAGCGGTGAAGTCGGTCGTGCGCTCGATCGCAGAGTCGACGTGCGCATCGCCGAGCACCTCCCGGCGGACCGCCATGCCGGCGTCGTGGACTGGGTCGCTCATGTGGCCTCCTGACAGTGGGCGCGAATCAGACGGTTGACCTTCTGCGAGACCTCCTGGTGGGGCGCCACGGCGCTCATCGCGGTGCAGCGCGGTGAGCGAGCAGCGCGCGGTCGATCAACTCATCCGAGGCGCCGAGGCCGCCTTCGACGCCCTCCTCGGCGAGCTGCGCGACGTGCGCGCGCATCCGCTCCGGGTCGACCTCGAGCTGCTCGAGCAGCTCACGCGCCCAAGCGGTCGCGGAGCCGGTGAGCCGCAGCAACTCGACCTGCGTCCCCCACTCCGCCTGCCATCCCCCGGCGGCGCGCTCGTGCTCCTGCGCCATCGCGGCCAGCATCGTCGCGACGAGCCCCGGCACTCGCGTGGCGCAGGCGATGACCGAGACCGAGGCCACCGGGTTGCGCTTGTGGGCCATCGCCGAGGACCCGCCGCGCTCCCCTCCTCCGCCCTCGCGGGCCTCCCCGACCTCGCCCTGCGCGAACAGCGCGACATCCCGAGCGACCTTCGCGAGCGCACCCGCCAGCGCTCCGAGCGCGGCGGCGAGTGCGACCGGGCGCACGCGATTGGCGTGCCAGGCGAGCACCGGCTCGACGAGGCCGAGCTCCGCCGCTACGCGTTCGCCCACGGACGGATCGCGATGGCCGACCGGGCCGCCCATCTGCACCGCGAGCGCCGTGTCACGGGCGGCGACGAGCGCGGCGAGTGTCTCCTCGATGCCGATCAGCCAGCCGGCGGCCTTTAGCCCGAACGAGGTCGGCAGCGCCCGCTGGAGCAACGTCCGGCCGACGACGACCGTTGCCCGGTGGGCATCGGCCAGCCTGGCGGCGGCGCCCGCGGCGGCGGCGGCGTCCTCGACCAGCGGGACCAGCGCGCGCCGGGCGACGAGCATCGCGGCGGTGTCGAGCACGTCCTGGCTGGTCGCGCCGTGGTGGACGTAGGGCGCCGCCTGCTCGCCCACGACCTCACGCAGCGCACGCACGAGCGGGATGACCGGCAGCGCGAAAGCCGCCGCCGCTTGCCCGAGCGCCGCCGCGTCGAAGCGAGCGGCGTCGCACGCCGCGGCGATCGCGTCGGCCGCTTCCCGCGGCACGAGCCCCTCGCTCGCGCACGCCCGCGCGAGCGCCGCCTCGACGTCGAGCATCGCCTGAAGCCACGCGCGGTCGTCCACCTCCGCGGCGACGGCGCCGCGCGCGTAGAGCGCCCCGAAGAGCTCAGACGTCGAAGAAGACGGTCTCGTCAAGGCCCTGGATGCGGATGTCGAATCGATGCCCGTCGTTGCCGAGCCGAGCGAGCAGCGTCTCACGACGGTCTGGGGGGACCGACGCGAGCACGGGGTCCGTGGCGTTCGCATCGGCCTCGTCGGCGAAGTAGATCCGCGTGACGACGCGGTGGAGCATCCCGCGCGCGAACACGGACACGTCGAGGTGCGGCGCCTGCGTCGTGCCCGCGGGCCCCGGCACCGGTCCGGGGCGCAGCGTGAAGACGAACCAGCGCCCGTCGTCGTCGCTCGGACAGCGCGCGAATGCCCTGAAGCCGACGCCGATCTCCGGACTGCTCTGCCAGGTCTCGACGAGGGCGTCCGGGATCGGGTCGCCCGAGCCGTCGAGCACCCGCCCGGAGATCCGGATCGCGCCCGGCGCGCCCGCCGCGGCGGCGTAGGGCCCGTCCTCCCACGGCAGTCCGAGCGCAAGGTAGGGGCCGACGGTCTGCGAGGGCGTGAGCGGTGCGCTCAAGGGCCGGCCTCCATCGGCGTCTCGTCGCGCCCGCGCAGGACGATGTCCCAAACGTATGCGAGCGCCCAGCTCTCCCGCGAGCTTTCGATCGAGAACGAGGAGATCAGCCGCTCGCGGACGTCGGGGTCGCGCACGGAGTTGAAGATCGGGTCGTACGGAAACAGGGGGTCGCCCGGGAAGTACATCTGCGTCACGAGCCGCTGCGCGAACGCCGTGCCGAGCAGCGAGAAGTGGATGTGCGCCGGACGCCAGGCGTTGGGGTGGTTGCCCCATGGGTACGGCCCGGGCTTGACCGTGACGAACGAGTAGCGCCCCTCGGTGTCTGTGAGGCATCGCCCCGCGCCCGAGAAGTTGGGGTCGATCGGGGCCGGCCAGCGATCCCAGCGATGGCGGTAGCGCCCGGCGGCGTTCGGCTGCCAGACCTCCACCAGCGCATCGCGGATCGGCCGGCCGTCGCCGTCGAGCAGCCGTCCGGAGATGGTGATGCGCTCCCCGAGCGGCTCGCCCGCGTGCTGGCGGGTGAGGTCGTGGTCCAGCTCGCCGACACGCGCCGGTCCGAGCGCCGGCCCGGTGACCTCGGTGATCGTGTGCGGCAGGTAGACGAGCGGCTGCTTGGGATGGCGCAGCGCCGTCGACTTGTAGGGCGGCGAGTCGAGCGGCGGGTGGACGTCGCGATCGTCGCGCCGGAACGCGTCAGGCATCGAGCACCACCGCGAGCCCCTGGCCGACGCCGATGCAGAGCGCTGCCACGCCGTAGCCGCCGCCGCGGCGGCGCAGCTCGTGCGCGAGCCCGCCGAGGACGCGCACGCCGGAGGCGCCGAGCGGGTGTCCGATAGCGATCGCGCCGCCGTTCGGGTTCAGGCGCTGCGGGTCGAGGCCGTCCCAGTCGGCGAGGCAGGCGAGCGACTGCGCGGCGAACGCCTCGTTCAGCTCCACGACCTCGACGTCGTCCCAGCCGATCCCGGCCCGGCGCAGCGCGCGGTTGGCGGCCTCGACCGGACCGATGCCGAAGTCGTCGGGGTCGACGGCGGAGATGCCGCGGCCGGCGATCCGCGCGATCGGCTGCTGCTCGAGCGTCTCGCCGGCGGCCTCGTCGCCGATGAACATGGCGCACATGCCGATCATCTGGTCGTAGAGCAGGTCCGGGGTCATCCGGACCAGCTC
>JACCXP010000199.1 GCA_013696905.1 Thermoleophilaceae bacterium | reverse complement strand
CGGCAGCGGTCATCCGGCTGTGGAGTTCCGCGGGCTCACGGATGGATCGGACGCTCCGTTACCGCCGATCGCAGCCCGCAGCTCGGACACGCGTGCAGCGCCTCGTCGCCGATGTTTCGACCGCCTATCTCCACGTCTCCACCCACCAACGACGGCCGTTGTGGACGAGACCCCGGTGGTACCGTTTCGTTTGCAGGCCATTGTTCGAGTTGCGCTGCCGGCACCGCGGCGGCGCACGCGTGCAGTGCGTACCCGGACTCCCCGTACAGCCGACTGGCGGCCTCGGGATGCCCGGCGCGCAGCGCATCGACGGCCTCGCGCTTCGACCGCTGGGGGCTCTGGAAGGCGAGCTCTGTGCGCACGGTCGCGTCCGGGACTCTCCCCGCCGCCTGATCGCCCGGCACGACGTTCATGTGCAGCCGTTCATTCGCGCCGCAGGTCGACGAAGATTGCTTCCGAGCGCGAGAGCGCATCCACCCCCGCGCAGTGAGCACGAGCGGGCGCCGCCGTGCGTTACCTTGGTCGGTGTCGCTGGGCAACCGCGGCAGCGACCGATCAGGCGCTGCCCTCCCGGGGGGATTGCCGTTGGGCCAACTCTCGTGCCAGCGCGACGACATGGTCGGGCGCGCTGTCGGGCGAGCCGGCGTCATACGGGGGCTCCGGCGCGTATTCAATCGTCAGCTGGATCGCCTGGGCGACATCGTCGCCGGCGACTCGCCCGGCCAGCCAGAGCGCCATGTCGATTCCCGCCGAGACCCCGGCCGCGGTGATGATCTTGCCTTCCTCGACCATCCGCTCCCGCGTCGGCTGGGCGCCGTAGTCCCGCAGGCGCTCGAGCGAGCGCCAGTGGGTGGTCGCTCGCCGGCCCTGAAGGATGCCTGCGGCTCCGAGTAGAAGAGCGCCGGTGCAGACCGAGGCCGTCCAGCGCGAGCCCCGATGGACCGACCGGATCCACTCCAGCACCTCGTCGTCGTGAACGAGTTTCCTCGTCCCGGGGCCGCCCGGAATCACGACTATGTCGGTGCTAGCCACCTCGCTCAGCGCGTAGTCGGCGACCAGCGCAACTGAGCCGCTATCGGCGCGCTGTGGGCCCGGCCTCGAGGCGACGAAGCGGACCTCAGCTCCGGGCACCCGGCTGAGGACCTCATAGGGCCCGATCGCGTCGAGGGCGGTGATCTGATCGAACAGCAGCAGCGCGATGTCAAGGCCTGGTCCGGAACCGGTCGTCTCCGTCATGCGCTGGCTCTCCTCATTCGCTGGCACCCCGCCCTGCCGCTCTTCGAGTCGGCCCTCCGCTTCGCGATCTGAGGTGCAGTCAACTTTGGCGACTCCCTGTGTCCTGCGCTGGACTAGGGCATTGCGGTGCCCGGCTCTCGAGCGATCAACGGCCGCTCCTGGGCGTCGTCCTTTTCGATGTCCTCCTGATAAGTCTCCCTGGCGAAGAAGGTCGCTACCACCGAGACGGCGGCCATCGCCATCATGTACACGGCGACGAGCTCGGGACTCCCGCCGTTCGCCGCGAGCAGCGCGATGGCGATCAGCGGCGCCAGCCCGCCGGCGAAGATCGACGTCAGCTGGTAGACGAGCGACGCCCCGCTGTAGCGCACACGGGTGTCGAATAGCTCGGCGAAGTAGGCGGCCTGCGGCCCGTACATCAAATTGTGCCCGACATTGACTCCCAGAACGATCGCCAACCAGATCAGCGGCGTCTGCTCCGAGTCGACGAGCCAGAAGAAGGGGAAGGCGAACAGGAGCGAGAAGACGGCGCCGGCCATGTAGACGGGGCGCCGTCCGATGCGATCGGAGAGTGCGCCGTAGGCGGGGATCACGACGAGGCCAATGGCCGCCGAGATCATCACGCCGATCAGCAGCGTGCCCTTCTCCAGCTTCAGCGTCTCCTCGCCGTAGGCCAGCACGAAGACGGTAAGGATCGGGAAGTAGACGTTCTCGGCGACGCGCATGCCCATCGCGGTCACGAGCTGGCGGGGATACCTCTTGACGACGTCGACGATCGGCTTCGGCGCCTCGGTGCCGGAGTCCTTGACCCGTTGAAACGTCGGCGATTCCATGATCTTGAGCCTGATGAACAGCCCCACGCCGACGAGGCCGATGCTGACCAGGAACGGAATCCGCCAGCCCCAGGAGAGGAACGCGTCCTCCGAGGTGGAGGACTGGACGATGGTGAATACGCCGGTCGACAGCAGCAGGCCGGCCGGAACCCCCATCTGGGGCCAGCTGCCGTAGAAGCCGCGCCTGCCCCGCGGAGAGTGCTCGACCGCCAGCAGCACCGCGCCGCCCCACTCTCCGCCGATGCCGATCCCTTGCAGTAGCCGCATCACGACGAGCAGGATCGGCGCCAGCAGGCCCACCGACTCGTAAGTGGGCAGGAGTCCGATTGCGAACGTCACGGTCCCCATGATCAGAAGCGACAGCACCAGCATCGCCTTGCGGCCGATTCGATCGCCGAAGTGGCCGAAGACGACGCCGCCGAGCGGCCGGGCGACGAAGCCGACCGCGTAGGTCCCGAACGCCGCGAGTGTCCCGATCAGGGGGTCGACGCTCGGGAAGAACAGCTTCGGGAAGACCAGCGCGGCCGCCGTGCCATAGAGGAAGAAGTCGTACCACTCGATCGTCGTGCCGATGAAACTCGACGCGATGACGGCCTTGATCGACCTCGTCTCGCCCGTGCCCTCGCCACCGACCTTCTCCGCGCGCGACATGCGACCCCCCTGCTTCAGTTCCGAGGAACAGACGAGCCCCTTGGCGCGCGTCCTGGCCCTTAGCCCCACGGGTATCGTGAGGCCAGCGGGCGGAACGGACGGTCGTCAGACGGCCGCCTAGTCCTACTTTGAAAGACTCTATGTTCAATATAACTCCCACTGTTCGATGAAGTCAATATCGGACGCCGTCGCAGCGAACATGCGCCGCCTGCGCGCGGAGCGGGGGCTCACGCTGTCGGAGCTCGGCCGGAGGTCCAAAGTCGGCAAGGCGACCCTGTCCAACCTCGAGGCCGGGCGCGGGAACCCGAGACTCGAGACGCTGTGGGCGCTCGCCGTAGCCTTCGACGTCTCCTTCGGCCAGCTGCTGGAACCCGAGCCACAGCCGGTGCAGGTCCTGCGAGTGAGGCAGAGTCCCCACATCTCCGGAAGCGCAGTGGCACTGCGACTGCTCGACCGCATCTCCCCAAGGGGCACGATCGAGTTCTACGAGGAGACGTTCAGCTCGGGAAGCCGTCGCGAGGCAGCGCCGCACGGCCCCGGCGTGCTCGAGCACCTGCTCGTCACCAGTGGCCGACTGCTGGTGGGACCACTCGGTGATTCCGTCGAGCTCGAGGCCGGCGACTTTGTTCGCTTCCCCGGCGACATCGCTCACGTCTACGCGCCGGTCGGAGGGTCGGCGCGCGCCGTAGTGGTGATGAACTACCCGACCGGCGCTCTGCCGGAGGATCCAGCCGCCGCGGTCAACTCTCCCGCGTCGCCTGAAATCGACATGCCGCCCGAAGACGGAGCGACGGCCGGAAAGTAGCCAGCTCGTCGCCCGTCGCAGCGGTGTCGAGGCAGTGTGGAGCGCTCACGTCGGTGGCGGAGCACTCGGACTCGCGTCGTGAGAGCGGGGGCGCCCGCCGCCGCTTGCATCAGGGGGCGCTGTTCGGTATAAGGCAATAGGTGATCGTTCATCTGCTTTGCTGCGTGTGGGAGCGAACGCAAACCCACTAGACACCGAACGAAAGGATGAGCACTGTGTGCAGAGGCGGGCCTCGCGAAGACACGACACATTGGGCTCGCCCGGGCGAGCACCAGATGCGCGCGGATGGTCCTCCTCTTGATCACGGCCGCGGTTGGGTGCGGGCGCGAAGCCGCCCGCAACCATTTGATCCATGCCGATGACATCGATCGCGGTCGGGCGCCTAGATGAGGCGGATGCGGGCGCTTCGTAAGTCGGAGCGAGCCCCCGGCCTGACGCTCGAGGAGGTCCCGATACCGGCGCCCGCCAGTGA
>JACCXP010000289.1 GCA_013696905.1 Thermoleophilaceae bacterium | reverse complement strand
AGGCCACGATCTCGACCGCGCTCGAGCGCCGGGTGGCGAAGAACTCGGGATTGCGCGCGATCAGGTCGAACAGCGGCTGAGCCAGCGCGAACGAGCACAGGACCAGCAGGTGGAGCCCGTCGCGCGCGAGCTCGCGTGGCTCGCTCACTCCCGCGGGCGAGCGAGGTAGAGCACGCGCGTGCCCGACCCGAGCGTCTCCGTGCGCTCGATCACGAAGGCCTCCGACAGCAGCGCCTCGAAGCATCCCCGGTCGTAGTCCGGATGCCCACCCGCCTTTGCCTCGAGCAGCCGCTCGACCATCGCGTCCTCGCGGGTCGGGAACTCGATCACGACGTGCGCGCGCAGCGTTCGCAGCCAGTCGACCCACTCGCGCAGCGGCACGTTGCCCGCGATTGCGATGTGGTGCACGAGCGCGAGGCAGAGCACGAGCTCGGGGCGCCCGCGCTCGGCGAGTCCCTTGCGCTCGAGTCCGCGCCAGCCGAGATTGGGGGAGGGGTCGGTGAGGTCGAGCGTCAGCGGGAGGATCGAGTCCTCCCGCTCGTCGCGAAGCGCGCGGTAGAGCTGCTCGGTCGCGCCGTGGTCGCCGTCGATCGCGACCAGGTAGCGCGAATGGGCGGCGGCGATGCGCGCGTAGCGGCCGTCGTTTGCGCCGAGGTCCCAGGTCAGCTCCCACCGCCCCGACGCCGAGGCGGCGCGCACGAAGTCGGCCTTCTGCTCGGCATCGCCGTCGCTGTAGGAGTTGGAGGCCCCGTACTCGGTCCAGGTCGACTGCGGTGGGCTCCAGTCGAGCCCGCGCACGAGCTTGAGCAGCCGGCGTGCGTTCGCCTCGATCAGCTCCTTGGCGAAGCCGGCCTCGCGCAGCTCTCCCTTGACGTCGCGGCGCGAGCCGCCCCCCCCGGCTTCGAGCCGCGCGTGCAGCGCCACGTGCGAGAGCACTCCGGGGCGAAGCAGGTCGCGCGGCGAGAGCAGGTTGCGGCACTGCTCGGGGGTGATGCCGTCGAGCGAGCCGCGCAGCCACGGCTGGAACGGCACCTGCCTATAGGCCTGGAGCAGGAGCGGGTAGAGGTAGAGCATGCAGAACTGCCGGTAGCCCGCCCACGGCTCGCCTTCGCGCAGGCGCTCGAACGAGCCGACGTCGACGAATACGGGCCGCGTGCCGCGCCACTGCACGTTGTACGGGGAGGCGTCCTTGAGCGTGAGGCCCTCCGCGAGCGCCGCCAGCAGCACCTCGAGCTGGAGCGCCGCAGCCTCGCGCAGCATCCCGAACGGCCACTCGTAGGGGTAGGAGACGAACGCGATGCGCTCGTGCCCGAGCATTCCCGCCGCACCCTCCGGCAACGCATCGCGAGGATCCAGCTCGCGCGTGGCGACGACGCTCCCGTCCTGGCTCGCGCGCGTGAAGAAGTCGGTCGCGGCAAGCGCTCGCCAGTCCTCGAGGCCGGCGGGGCTCAGCGCGCGCCGCACGTCCTCGCCCTCGTAGAGCACGCGCGAGTCCGGATCGCGGAAGGAGCCCGGCTCAGGCCTCAGCCGTCGTCCTTCGCGCCGCCGCCGACCCGCGCCCTCAGTCGGCGCCAGAAGAGCTTCAGGGTCACGCCGGCCGCCGCCGTGCCGCCGACGATCGCCTGCAGCAGCATGCTCCCGCTGCCGGGGTCAAGGTACGCGAACAGGTCAGGGGCCACGGCACACCACTCCTAGGTAGGGGTGGGAATTGTTATCAGAGCGTGAACGGCCCGGTCGCGGCCCCGCTAGTCGCCTTGCGGCTCGTCCACGAGCTGGTGGCGGATCCGCTCGCGCGCCTCAGAGAAGCGCAGCGCCTCGAACGCGATCAGAGCGCTCAGCAGCGCGGCGAGCACGCCAAGCGTCGCGAGCGCCGGCAGCTCTAGCGCCACCGGGATGAGAGCGACCAGCACGAGCGCACAGACCAGGCGCTGCCTGCTGAGCGTGTGCACGTTGCGCAGGCGGAAGGCGACGTGGGCGAGCAGGTAGATCGCCGTCCCGCCGAGCATCGCGACGGCGGGGACGAGCTTCAGCGGGTCGCCGACGCCACCGAGAGTCTTCTTCATCCCCAGTGCGAGCAGCACGATGCCGGCGACCATCGGGAAGTGCAGGTACGAGTACGAGTCGCGCGCGATCTCGTTCTGCTCGCGCCCCTTCGCCGCGCTGGAGAGCCGGCGCTCGGCGACCAGCGCGACGACGTCGAAGTAGAGCCACCAGAGCGCGGCCGCGACCACTACGCCGAGCACCGCGGCGAGGACCACGCCCGCGTCGACGGCAGCCTCGACCCCGACGCCGATTGCGACGATCGACTCGCCGAGGGCGATGATCACGATCAGCCCATGGCGCTCGGCAAAGTGAGCGGGGACCAGCTTCCAGCCCTCGGCGCCGAAGATGAACGGTCCGCCCATGTCGGCCAGCAGCGCGACGCCCCAGAGGACGCCCTGAAGCCAGCCGTCGGTGACCGCGGCCGCGACCAGCAGGCCGACACCGAGCGATGTGCTCATCCCCAGGCCGATCACAGAACGGCGCAGCTGCATGTCGTCACGGCTCGCCACGGCGAACAGCACGATCTGGCCCGCCCGGACGAAGGCATAGGCGCCCGCGAGCAGCAGCGCGGATTCGCCGAAGGCCTCCGGGACGCAGAGCGCGACGACGAGCAGCGCGGCCATCGCCGCGAAGATCGCGATCCGGACCGCCCCCTCCTCGGGATCGACGACGCTCGTCAGCCACGCGTAGCCGACCCAAGCCCACCACAGCACGCCCAGCACCAGCAGGCCCTTGCCGATCCCGATCCAGGTCGGCTCCTCAGCCATCAGCGCGGTGCACTGCGTGATCGCGAGCACGAACACGAGGTCGAAGAACAGCTCGAGCGGCGTGACGCGCGCGTCATCCTCGCGCAGCACGGCGTTCAGGCGGCGGGAGGGGACCGGCGAGGCGGTGCTCACGCCGCCATTCTTGCAACGCGCGCAAGCAGCGCGCCGGTATCTTGGCGCCCGTGAACCTGCATCGTCTGCTGCTCGAGCGCGCCGCCGCCGGAGCGCCAGTCAGGGTCGGCCTGATCGGCGCCGGCAAGTTCGGCGCGATGTTCCTGGCCCAGGCGCTGCGCACCGCCGGCATCCACGTGATGGCCGTCGCCGACCTGTCGATCCCACGCGCCCGCGCGGCGCTCGAGCGCACCGGCTGGCCGCAGGAGCGGACGGCTGCCGCATCGTTCGCGGACGCTCTCTCCTCGGGAAGGACCCATGTGACCGAGGATTCGCGAGCACTGATCGCGGCTGACGGGATCGAGGTCGTCGTCGAGGCGACGGGGAGCCCCGCCGCCGGCATCGGCCACGCGCTCGCCTGCGCGCGCGAGGGGCGCCACGTCGTGATGGTCAACGTCGAGGCCGACGCGCTCGCCGGGCCGCTGCTAGCCCGGCGAGCCACGGAGGCGGGAGTCGTCTACTCGCTCGCCTACGGCGACCAGCCGGCGCTGATCTGCGAGCAGGTCGACTGGGCGCGCGCGGCAGGCTTCGACGTCGTCTGTGCCGGCAAGGGCACGAAGTACCTCCCCGACTACCACTTCTCGACCCCGGAGACCGTCTGGGAGCACCTCGGCATGCGCGAGGATCAGGTCGGCGACCTCAACCCGCAGATGTTCAACTCGTTCGTCGACGGCACGAAGTCGGCGATCGAGATGGCGGCAGTGGCGAACGCGACCGGGCTCGAGCCGCCGCCGCGTGGGCTCGGCTTCCCGGCGGCGGGCGTGGACGACCTCGCGCAGGTGTGCCGCCCCGAGCGTGACGGCGGAGCGCTGCACGCGAAGGGCACGGTCGAGGTGGTGTCGAGCCTCAACCGCGACGGCAGCGAGGTCGAGCGCGACCTGCGCTGGGGCGTGTACGTGAGCGTCGAGGCCGCTTCCGACTACGTCGCGCGCTGCTTCGACGAGTACGGGCTCGCGACCGACGGATCGGGCCGCTACACGGCGCTCTACCGCCCCTATCACCTGATCGGCCTCGAGCTCGGCATCAGCGTGGCCTCGGCGGCGCTGCGGGGAGAGCCCACCGGTGCGCCGCGCGGCTTCGGCGCCGACGTGGTCGCGACCGCCAAGCGCGACCTGGCGCCGGGCGAGACGCTCGACGGCGAGGGCGGCTACATGGTCTACGGCACGCTAGTGCCTGCGCATTCCTCGCTCGAGCGCGGATCGCTCCCGGTCGGCCTGGCCCACGGCGTCGAGGTCACGCGCCCGGTCGCGGCCGGAGCGATGCTCGAGAGCGCCGACGTGCGCCTCGACGAGCACGAGGAGGCCACGGGCGTGCGCGCCGAGCTGGAGCGGACGTTCGCCTCCTGCGGGTGACGAGAATGGTCAGGTCGTCGAGGCCGCTGCCTGCTCGTAGGCGAGCGCGGCGGCAAGCACCGTCGCGTCGTCGCGCCCGGCGATCTGGAGGTCGCCGATCGCGA
>JACCXP010000278.1 GCA_013696905.1 Thermoleophilaceae bacterium | reverse complement strand
AGGCGACGCACCGCGAACTCTCGAGCCAGGTGATTCGCCCGCGATGCCTGTCAGCCCGCGGGCGCGTGGGCATCACTCCGCGTTGGCGAGTTCCTCGACGTCCATGCGAGCAACAAGGTCATCCCGGAAGACGTAGACGTGAAGGACACGTCCCTCGCCAAGCACCGTGCCGTCGAGGTCACGCGCAACCTGGTGCACCTCGACCGCGATGCTGCCATCCGAGCGCGTGGTGCAGGCCACCGGCGTCACCGTCGGATCGATCGCCGCCCATTGGCGCGTCCAGTAGGGGCGGACGCCCTCGTGACCCGCTCGCTGCGGGCTGCGGGTTGCCGCACAGCGACGGCGCTGCGATGGTCTCCGGGTTAGCGATCGCGAGGGGAGGAAGGTGGCACTACCTAACGACCCGCGCCTGATCGGGCGCGCATGGGTGACTCCGGACGCGCCGGTGGTCGGCGGCGCGTGGGGGACCTGGACCGTCACATACGAGGTCGGCGCCTATGCCTACGACGAGCGGGCGCGGATCAAGATCGCCTGGAGGTTCGCCTCGGACTGGGCGAAGCCGCAGTTCAGCGATCCGGGCGCGGCCAACTACGCGACGGTTCGCATCGACAGCCGCTCCGAGTCGGCGGTGCCCTCGCTCACTTACGAGCCGCGCGGGCACGTGCGCCCGTGGCTGAAGTGTCTGGTGGTGTCGGTCGCCGACGGCTCGCTGCACCTCGGCGACCGCGTCCACGTGACGCTCGGGGAGCGCGGCGGCGGCGGTCCCGGGACACGCGCCCAGACTTTCCGCGAGCGCGGCTTCGAGTTTCGCGTGTTCGTCGATCCGTTCGGAACCGAGCTCTACACCGCCCTCAGCCCGGCGCCCACGTTCGACATCATCGGTGGAGCGCTACACCGCTTGGTCGCCGTCGCGCCGACGACCGTGCGCCGCGGCGAGCCGTTCGAGGCCCTCGTCCGGGCCGAGGACGCCTGGGGCAACCCCTGCCAGAGCTTCGACGGCGAGATCGCGCTCGAGTCGCTTGGAACGCCGATCGCCGGCCTGCCCTCCGCCGTCCCGGTCGCGCGCGGCGCCCCGGCGGTCCGGCGGCTGCCGGGCCTGACGCTCGAGGAGCCCGCAACCGAGGCGCTGCTCGTCGCGACTCACGGCGAGCGACGAGCGGAGTCAAACGCCATTCGCTGTCTCGGGACAGGCGAGTTCAAGACGTGGTGGGCTGATCTCCACGGGCAGTCCGGCGCCACGGTCGGGACCGGCACGATCGCCGAGTACTACTCGTACGGACGCGACGTCGCCCTGCTAGACGCGATCTGCCACCAGGGCAACGACTTCCAGGTGACTGAGGACGAGTGGCGCCTACTGCGCGACGAGACCGCTCGCTTCCACAAGGACGGCAGCTACGTCGTCCTGCTCGGCTGGGAGTGGTCGGGAATGACGCCGGCGGGCGGCGATCGAAACGTCATCTTCCGGGGTCCCGACGGGCCACTTCACCGCACGTCGCATGCCGAGGTCGAGGACGCCGCTGACGCGGACAGCGACCGCTACCCGCTGAGCGAGCTGTTCGCCGAGCTTGGCGGACGCGACGACGTCCTGCTCGTGCCGCATGTCGGCGGTCGCTATGCGGACATCGTCGGCTTTCACGACCCTCGGCTCGAGCCGGTGATCGAGGTCAGCTCGGACTGGGGGCGCTTCGAGTGGCTGCTCGAGGACGCACTTCGCCACGGCTACCGGGTGGGCGTCGTCGCTGGATCGGACGGTCACAAGGGTCGCCCGGGGGCAAGCCACCCGGGAGCCGGTGAGTTCGGCGCTTACGGCGGTCTCGCATGTGTCCTGTGCGAGGAGCTGACGCGCGAGGCCATATTCGACGCGGTGCGCGCGCGGCGCTGCTACGCGACGAGCCTCGGGCAGCGGATCCACGTCGAGCTCGAGGTGAACGGGCTGCCGATGGGCGCCGAGGGCCGCATGGGCGCGTCGGGCTCCGTCGAGATCGCAGGGCGAGTGCTCGGCACCGGGCCACTCGAGCGCGTCGAGCTGTTCCGAGGACTGGAGAAGATCTCGACGCTGTCGCCCTATGGCGCCGACTCGTTCGTGGGGTCACGGCGCTATCGGGTTGCCTGGGCGGGCTCGCGCGTGCGCGGACGCGACCGCACGACGGCCTGGGACGGACGGGTCGAGCTCTCGTCGGGACGGATCCTCGACGCCGTGACGTTCGCCTTCGACAACCCCGAGCTCGGCATTGTCGAGCGCGGGCCGACGCACGTGTCATGGCGCTCGACCACCTCAGGCGACGACGACGGCGTCGACCTAACGCTCGAAGCGACGCCCGACGCGGAGTTGCGGCTGCGCACGGAGGTGATCGACGTCGACATTCCGATCGCGGCGCTGGCGGACGGGGAGACGTTCTCGCAGCCGGCCGGTGGGATCGATCTGCGGGTGTACGCGAGGCGGCTTCCCGCTTGCGACCTGACCGCCGAGCTTCGAGTGGCGCACAGCGACGATTGTCCGCCACACGGCGTCCGGCCTTACTGGTTGCGCGCGACACAGGAGGACGGCGCCCAGGCCTGGACGAGCCCGGTGTACCTCGACGTCGGCTGAGCGCAGGTACGGGCCTCACGAGCGCCCTTACCCTTAGGGGCCGATCGTCACGCGATTGTCGGCGCGGGCCAAGCACTCGCGCCTTGAGGGAAGCTGGTCTTCGCTGAGCCAGGGCGTCCGGTTGCTCGGCTCGCGGCCTGACTCCCGGGCGAAGCACCACCTGCAGGCCGACGACTCACCGGCGTCGCCTCCGCCGCCGACCGTCCCTGGCCGAGCGGCGGAGCGTCGCGAGCTCTTCGAGCGAGCGGCCCGAGCCGACCGCGACGCAGGTCAGCGGCGAATCGGCCAGGTAGGCGGTTATCTGCGTCTCGTCGCGCAGCCGCTGCTCGAGCCCTCGCAGCAGGGACCCTCCGCCGGCGAGCAGGATGCCGCGCTCGACGATGTCTGAGGCAAGCTGCGGCGGAGTGCGCTCGAGCGTCTCCTTGACGGCGTCGACGATCGCGCGCACGGGCGGCTCGAGCGCCGCCTGCAGCTCGCCGCTCGTGAGCTCGACCGTCTTCGGCAACCCCGACTGAAGATCGCGCCCTCGTAGTTCGGCGGTGCGTTGCTCGCGCAACGGCCGCGTCGATCCGATCTCGAGCTTGATCGCCTCGGCGGTCGGCTGCCCGATCGCGAGGCGGTGCTCGCTGCGGGCGTGCCCGATGATCGCGTCGTCGAGGTCGTAGCCGCCCGTGCGAACGGACTCCGAGACCACGATTCCGCCGAGCGCGATCACCGCCACTTCGCTCGTCCCCCCGCCGACGTCGACGACCATGTGGCCGACCGGCTCCTCGATCCGAAGGCCCGCGCCGATCGCCGCGGCGACCGGCTCCTCGATCAGGTGAACCTCGCGCGCGCCGGCCGACAGCGAGGCCTCCTCGATCGCACGCTCCTCGACGTCCGTGATCCCCGAGGGCGCGCACATCACAAGGCGTGGGCCAGCCAGGCGGCTCTGGTGGACCTTGCGGATGAAATAGCGCAGCATCTGCTCGGTCACCTCGAAGTCCGCGATCACGCCGTGGCGCAGTGGGCGGATCGCCGTGATCGTCGCCGGGGTGCGGCCGATCATCCGCTGCGCCTCGCTGCCGACGGCGTGGACCGCTCCGCTCAGCGAGTCGATCGCCACGACCGAGGGCTCGGATATGACGATCCCGCGCCCGCGCTCGTACACGAGCGTGTTCGCGGTCCCGAGGTCGATCGCCATGTCGCGGGCGCTCAAGCGGCTGAGGAATGAGAGAGGGCGCAAGGTCGGGGCGGCCGGCTGATCTGGGGCTGGCCCAAGCTTCTTTCGGCCAGGCGGGCCGTTTCCTCCAGCCGGAGGGAGCGGTGTTCGACGTCCCAGCTCAAAGAGGCACAGACGTCCTTAAGCGATCGGCCGCACGCCCCGATGAAGGTCGTGGTGATGCACGGTGCTCGGATCTCGCTCGGTCACGCACTGCTTCATGTCGGCCTTATCATCAGGAAGGTCAGCACTGCGCTGGCGGCTGTGGTGACCCTCGCCCTGGCGCTGACGGTCCTAGCGAACGCAGGCGTGCTCGAGGGGCAGGTCCAAGCTCACCTCGGCGCGGGTCCAGCCGCTTGGCTGGGCGACGGGGACTGGCGAGGGCTCGCTACGCTCGCGGTCGTTCTGATCGGAGGCCGAGTGATCGTCGCAGCGGCCGTCGCGGCGCTCGGCTGGTGCGTGCTTCCGCCGGAGCACCGGGCGATCCTGTCCGAGGTCGCCGAGCGGGCTCGAGGGCGCTGACCGCGATCCGCGCACTCACGTGCGAATCGGCCGCTGGTCCGTAGAGCGGAGCCGCTCCTCCCAATCGGCGCTCCGCAGCAAGTTGATCATCTGCTCGACCACGGCGGGATCGAACTGACTGCCGGCTTGCGCGAGCAGTTCCTCGCGCGCCCACTCAGTGGACTTCGCCGCGCGGTAGGGGCGATCGCTGGTCATCGTGTGATAAGCGTCGCAGACCGTGACGATACGGCTCGCCACCGGTATGTCTTTGCCGGCGAGCCCGTCCGGGTAGCCGCGGCCATCCCATCGTTCGTGCTCCGCCCTGACCGCTGGCGCCAGGTAGGCAAGACCGGGGATGCAGGCCGTCATCCGAGCCCCGATCTGAGGATGTGTGTGCATGATCTCCCAGTCCCTCCCGTCGAGTCGGCCCTCGTTCTGGAGGATCGAGTCCGGGATGCCGACTTTGCCGATGTCGTGCAGGAGTGCGACCTTGCTGACCTCCTCCACTGCCAAGTCCGCGAGCCCGAGCTTGCGCGCGACCATCGTGGCAAGCTCCACTACCGCCTTCGTATGCTCGGCCGTGTAGCGATCGCGCTCCCCGACTGCGGCCAGCAGGGCTTCAAGGCCCGCTTCCTCGACCTGCAGACGTCGTCTCTGGGCCTCGACCTCGCGGTCTTCGAGGTGGCGGACGAGCAGGTCGGCGAGCATCTGCATCAGATCGACGTCGCGCTGGCCGAGCCACGGAGCTGCCGCCCGGCTCAGGCAGCACAGCGAGCCGTATATGCGCCCGTTGGATAGCCGCAGCGGCACCCCGATGTACGAGCCGACATCCGCTTCGCGCGTCAGGTGCGAGTCGGTCGTGCGAGCGTCCTGCCTGGTATCCGGGATCAACTGCGGCAGGCTCCCGTCGACCGTTCGTCCGCAGTAGCCGTCCTCGACGCCGAGGCGCGTACCTTCTGGCAGCACCGTCGGTCCGGAGGGCGGCTCGTGCCGGCGAAATACTTCCTCTCCGTCGCAGAGCTCGACGACGTACGCGGCGTCCATGCTCAGGTACTTGCGAGCCGCGGCCAGGAACCGCTGGGGCGTGTCGTTGAGGTCGTCTAGGGCGGACATGTGGGTTAGCGCCGCCGAGGGCTCGAGGCCGGGGCTTCTGGCCAGAGCGCCGAGGCGGTGGCCGGGCGAGGTCGGCTTCGCCGCGTAGAGCGCCATGTCGGCGCGCAACAGCAGCTCGTCCTTGCCCGCCGCGTCCTCGGGGCACTCGGCCAGCCCGAAGGTCACACCGACGTCGCCATCGAGGGCTTCGACGCCGGCTTTCACGCGGTCGGCGATCAGCAGCGCCTCGCCGGCGCCCGCGCCGGGCAGGAGCAGGGCGAACTCGTCGCCGCCCGTTCGAAACGCGAGGTCGGACGAGCGGCCGGCCGCGCTCAGCACCCCGGCGACCTCGCGCAGGAGGCGGTCTCCGTATGCATGCCCGTTGAGGTCGTTGATCCGCTTGAAGCCATCGAGATCGCAGAGGGCGACGCTCAGCCGCTGTCCGTAGCGTTTGCCGCGGTCGATCTCCCGCTCAAGGCGTTCGTGAAACTCGCGGTGGTTGAGGAGGCCGGTGAGCGGGTCCTGGCTGGCAAGCTTTTCTAGCCGCTCCACCAAGTGCGCGTTCGCCAGCGCAATCGCGGCTTGGTCAGCGTAGGCCTCGAGCATGTCGGTCTCGCGGGGAAGAAAGGCGTCGGCGCCGTGGGCCAAGGCGACCAGTGCGCCGAGTCGCTCGTGCCTGAAGATAAGCGGCGCAAGGTGCAGGCCGCCCAGGGGCACCTCCGGATCTGCGGGGAGTCGAGCGAGCGCCGGCTCGACGGCCAGGTCAGCGCAACTCATGGGAGCGTCGAACAGCTCGGGTTTCGCCGCCGCCCAGCGCTCGAGCGCGGCGAGCGACTCAGGCGGTACGCGCGAGCTTTGCCGGCAATGAAGGCCGTCCTCGGTGCGCACGAGCAGGGCGAACTCCTTGCCGACGACCGCCGCCTGAGCGTTGTCGATGATCTTCTTGAGTACGTCGTCGAGGCGGAGGTCGGAGACCAGGTCTCGGAGCGACGCCGAGAGCTGCTCGGCGGCCTCGTTCTGATCGCGGACCTCCAGTTCGAGCGAATGTCGGCGCTGGCGTCTCGCGCCCAGTCCGCGCCGGACGAACGCGGCTCCTGCGCGCACCGCGTCGCGGAGTGGGGCCGACGGCACGACGGCGCCAAGTCCGAGGTTGGCCGCACTCCCCGCCCACAGCCCAGGGGTGCGCTCCGTCCCAGCGCGATCGCGGGCCCAGCGCACGTCGTACACGCACGCTTCAGCGCCGTGGAGGGCGCACGAGGAGTGCTGGACCTGAGCGGGCAGGCTGCCAAAGAGCGTCGGCACGCAGGAGAACAGGCCGACGTTGTACTGGCAGTCGGTGCGGTGGTAGCCGACGCCGGCCACGTCTTCGTAGCGAAAGCGGGCGTGCGTGCCCGACGCTTCCTCGAGGTCCAAGCGGTGAGTCGAAGTGAACCGCCCAGTGGTGCGTGCGACGTTCGCGTAGACGAGACGCGGGCTGCCAAAGGCCCGCAGCGCTAGCTTGAGGCCCGATGCCACGTTGAGGTCGATCGCTGCGGCACCGATGTGAAGCGCCGCGTCTCGATCGCCAAGCACGGTTGCGGCGGCCTCGAACAGTTGGATCTTGAGGCCGAACTCAAACCAGCAGGTCTCGTCGCGGAGCTCGGCCTCCCGGTGTGCGAGATCGCACAGTTCGAGCACGGCGTCGACGGCACTGCGTCCGCCCCTGCGCTCGACGTAGGCCAGTATGAGGCGGGAAGTCAGCCCGCTCGCGTGGTGCGCTCGACCGGTGGCGAGCGCGCTCGTTTGCTGTGGCTGCCCGCGGCTGTCCATGCCTCGTGTATCGGTCGGGGAGGGCGTCTCTTGAGGGCGGCCAGCCGCCCGACGGCGCCTCAGGTTGGAGGCCGAGGCATCAGCTGGTGTCGACGTGCGGGGAGAGCCGGACTCGAAACCCGAGCTCCTGCGCGGCGCGATCGAAGCCGGCCTGCGACTCGAGCACCGCGCCGCCCCGCTCCAGCACGACAAGCGCCTCCAAGAGACACCCCGGGATGTCGTCTGACCGAAACATGGGAACCCGTGGTCGGGTGCGGAAGCGATCGGCTGACATGGTGACCTTCAGGGCCGTAACTCCGCGGCTGGCGATCTGTCGGCGCAG
>JACCXP010000274.1 GCA_013696905.1 Thermoleophilaceae bacterium | reverse complement strand
GGTCGAAGTTCACCTCCGGCACGGTCGTCGTCGCCGGTGGCGCCCAGGGACTGACCGGCGCTCCGCGCATGGCCGCCCTCGCCGCGATGCGGGCGGGCGCGGGCTACGTACAGCTCGCTGTGCCGCGCTCGACCGAGATGGTCTTCTCGCTGGCGCTGATGGAGGCGATGACCCGTGGGCTCGAGGAGGACGGCGGCACGCACTGCGCGGCGGGCGTGGCGGCGGTCGAGGAGCTCGCCGAGCGCGCGGGCTGCGTGGTGCTCGGGCCCGGCCTCTCGCGCTCCGAGAGCGCGGTCGCCTTCGCGCGCTCGGTGGCGCTCGCCGTCGACGCGCCGCTCCTGATCGACGCCGACGGCCTCAACGCCCACGCCGGCACGCTCGAGTCGCTGCGAGTGCGCCGCGGCCCGACCGTGCTGACACCCCACGCCGGGGAGCTCGGGCGGCTGCTCGGGCGCGAGTCCGCAGAGATCGACGCCCACCGGCTCGCCTGCGCGCGCGAGGCCGCACAGCGCAGTGGGGCGGTGGTGGTGCTGAAGGGCGACGACTCGATCGTCGCCGACCCGGAAGGGCTCGTGGCGGTGAGTCTCGGGGCGAGCCCGGCGCTCGCAACCGCCGGCACGGGCGACGTGCTCTCGGGCGTGATCGGCGCGCACCTGGCCAAGGGGCTAGGCCCGTTCGAGGCCGCCGCCGCGGGTGTGCTTGCGCACGCTCGCGCCGGACAGGCGGCGGCCGAGCGCCGAGGCGCCGACCACACGATCGCGGGCGACGTGATCGACGCGCTCGCCGAGGCGATGCGCGCATGAGCGCTCCGGAGCGTGCCCTCGCGCGCGTCGATCTGGGCGCCGTCGAGCGCAACTGCGCGCACCTGCGCTCGCTGCTCGCCGAGGGCGCCGAGCTGTGCGCCGTCGTCAAGGCGAACGGCTACGGGCACGGCGACGTCTGGTGTGCGCGCGCCGCGCTGCGCGGAGGCGCCACCTGGCTCGCGGTCGCTACCGCGGCCGAGGCCCTCGAGCTGCGCCGGCACGGCATCGCGGCGCGGATCCTCGTGCAGGGAGCGCTGACGCACGCGGAAGAGCGAATGGCGCTCGAGGCTGGAGCCGATGTCGTCGCCTGGCGCGAGGGCTTCGTGCGCGGTCTGGCCGAGCGGGCGGCGGCGAACGGCGCCCCGGCACGCGTGCACGTGAAGCTCGACACCGGCATGGGCCGGCTCGGCACGACGGACCCAGCCGAGGCGCGCGCCGTGGCCGACCTGATCGCCGCCGACGCGCGCCTCGAGCTGGCCGGGCTGATGACCCACTTCGCGACCGCCGACGAGCTCGGCGACGAGCACTTCGCGCTCCAGCTCGAGCGCTTCCACGCGTGGGTCGACGAGACGCGCGCGGCCCACCCCGGCGCGATCGCGCACGCCGCCAACAGCGCCGCGACCTTCCGCGACCGCGGCGCGCACTTCGACCTCGTGCGCTGTGGGATCGCGATCTACGGCCTCGACCCGTTCCAGCGTGATCCGAGCGAGCGCGGGCTCGAGCCGGCGCTCTCGCTCGAGTCCTACGTGGCCGCGATCAAGCGCTTCGAGCCCGGCCAGAGCGCCGGCTACGGCCGCACCTGGTCGGCGTCCGAGCCGACCGACGTCGGCGTCGTCCCGATCGGATATGGCGACGGCTTCAGGCGCGCGCTCTCGGGCGACGCCGACGTGCTCGTGCGTGGACGGCGGCGACCGCTGCGCGGCACCGTCTCGATGGACAACCTGACGATCGACCTCGGCTCCGGCGGCGACGTCGAGGAGGGCGATCGGGCGGTGCTGATCGGGGCTCAGGGTGGAGAGCGGATCCTGTGCGAGGAGGTGGCACGGCGCAGCGAGACGATCAACTACGAGGTCACCTGCGCGCTCACCGCGCGCGTGCGGCGGGCGCACGTGGAGCCGTGAACGGCGCGCCCGCAACGCTCGACGCCGATGCGGCGCTCGCGCCGATCCGCGCCGCCGCCGCGGGGCTCGACGACGAGGTGTGGGTGGTCGGCGGCACCGTGCGCGACGCCGTGCTCGGGCGGCCGCTGCGCGACGTTGACCTCGCGGTCGCCGGCTACCCCGAGCGGGTCGCGCGCGCGGTCGCGCGCGGCGTCGAGGGCTCGGTCTTCCGCCTCTCGGAGCGCTTCGGGGCGTGGCGGGCGATCGATCGCTCGAGCGGGCGGACCTTCGACGTGTCGCCGCTGCAGGGCGAGACCCTGCTCGACGACCTCGCGCGACGCGACTTCACGGTCAACGCGATGGCCGTGGCGCTCACGGGCGGTCCGCTCGTGGATCCGTTCGAGGGCCGGCGCGACCTCGAGGCGGGCGTCGTGCGCGTGCTCGGCGCCGAGGCCTACCGCGCCGACGCGTTGCGTCCACTGCGCCTGGTGCGCCTGGCCACGGAGCTCCGGCTCGAGCCGGATCCAGAGACCGAGCGGCTGACCCGAGCGGCGGCACACCGCGTCACCGCGGCGTCCCCCGAGCGGATCTGGGCGGAGCTGCGCCGGCTCGTCGTGGCCGACGGCGTGCTGGACGGCCTCGAGCTGAGCGGTCGGCTCGGCGTCACGGCGGCCGTGCTGCCCGAGCTCGAGGCGCTGCGCGACGTCGGCCAGAGTCATTTCCACCACCTCGACGTGCACTCGCATACGCTCGAGGTGCTGCGGCGCCTGATCGGGCTCGAGCGCGACCCCGCCTCGGTCTTCCGCGAGCTCGCCCCCGCGCTCGCGGCCGTCCTCGCCGAGCCGCTCGGCGACGACCTGACGCGCGGCGAGGCGCTTCGCTTCGCGGCGCTCCTGCACGACGTCGGCAAGCCGCAGACGCGCGCGGTGCGCGCGGACGGCCGCCCGACCTTCTTCGGCCACGACGCCGCCGGCGCGGGCCTGATCGAGGCGCTGTGTCGCCGGCTGCGGACCTCAGAGCGCGTGCGCTCCTTCCTCGCGGCCGTGACCCGCCATCACCTGCGACTCGGCTTCCTCGTGCACGAGCGACCGCTGTCACGGCGGGCGGTCTACCGTTACCTGACGACGACCGAGCCGGTGCAGGTCGAGGTCACGTTCCTGTCCTGCGCCGACCGGCTCGCCACTCGCGGGCGAAACGCCGAGGGGGCGATCGCCAAGCACCTGGAGTTGGCCCGCGAGATGGCTGCCGACGCCCTTCGCTTCAGGGCCGAGGGGCCACCGCCCGCGCTCGTGCGCGGCGACGAGCTGGCGAGTGCCCTCGGGATGCCTCCGGGGCCCGAGATCGGGCGCCTGCTGGGCGAGCTCGAGGAGGCCGTCTACGCCGGCGAGATCTCAGACCAGGAGGGCGCGTTGGCGCTCGCCCGCCGCGTGCGGCAGAATTCACCGCGATGACGGGGCGCTCCTTCCATCACCGCCCTTCCGGCCGGCTCTAGCGGGATGGCCGAGGACTGCATCTTCTGCGCCATCGTGGCCGGCGATGCGCCGGCGGAGATCGTGCGGGAGGACGAGTTGACGATCGCCTTCCTCGATCTGAGCCCGTGGACGCGCGGGCACGCCCTCGTCGTCCCTCGACGCCACTCGCGCGACCTCTACGAGGTCGCCGAGACCGATCTCGCTGCCGCCGCGGTCGCCGCCCAGCGGCTGGCGCTTCACATGCGCGAGCGCCTCGGCTGCGACGGGATCAACCTCTTGAATGCGTGTGGGCCGGTCGCTTGGCAGACGGTCTGGCACTTCCACGTGCACGTGATCCCTCGCTACGAGGGCGACCCGTTGCGGGTGCCCGCGCGCCCTGGGCAGGCGAGCCCGGCGGACCTGAGCGCCGTGGCCCGCGAGCTGCGCTCCTAGCCCTGCCCGCTCGGAGCGCACCTCCGGCGGGCCGGGGTGCTAGCGTTTTGGGCTGTTCGCCGGAGCGATCCGGCTTGTAAATCAAGCGTGTGCCGTTGGTTCGGTCAGCCGTCAGAGCACCGAGCAGGCATGGCAAGACAGGAAGGTGCTGTAGCGGAAATGCCAAGCGGAACGGTGAAGTGGTTCAACGACGAGAAGGGCTACGGGTTCATCACGCCGGACGACGGCGATCGTGACCTCTTCGTCCATCACACGGGCATCAACGGCTCGGGCTTCAAGAGCCTTGCCGAGAACTCGAAGGTCTCCTACGAAGAGGAGGCCGGCGACAAGGGCCCCAAGGCGGTGAACGTAGAGAAGATCTAGGACGCCGGTCACCGGGCGCGGCCGGCATCAGCGGTCGCGCCCGCGGCGCGAGTGATCGCGACTTTGAGCAAAGAAGAGAAGATCGAGATGGAGGGGGAGGTCACCGAGGCCCTTCCCAACACGATGTTCCGCGTGGAGCTCGACAACGGACACGAGGTCCTCGGCCACATCTCGGGCAAGATGCGCCGGCACTACATCCGCATCCTGCCGGGCGACCGCATCAAGATCGAGCTGTCCCCATATGACCTCGATCGCGGGCGCATCACCTATCGCTACAAGTAGGCGCATGCGGGCGGCGCAACCAGCGCCGCCCGGCGTGTGTTCGAGCTTTCACATGAAGCGCGTACCGACAACGCTCACGCTCGCCGTGCTCGGTGCCCTCGCCCTGGCGCCCGGCGCCGGCGCCGCGGTGGTGGAGATGGGGGCGACGACGCCGCGCCCTGGCGCCTCGTGCCCCGACAACTGCCAGGCGATCGGGCGGGTGACCGGCTACCAGGCGGGGCAGGCCGGGCGGCGCAGCCCGTTCAGGGCGCGCCGGCGGGGAAAGATCGTGGCGTTCTCACTCCAGCTCGGCCGCCCGCGCGCCGATCAGATCGACTACTTCGACCGCCTCTTCGGGGGGCCGCCGCAGGCGCGCCTGTCGGTTCTGCGCCCAGGGCCACGGCGCCGCAACGTCCTCTCCGGCCAGAGCGAGCTGTTCGCGCTGCGGCCCTACTTCGGCTCCACGCCCACCTTCGCGCTCGAGCGTCCGCTGACCGTAAAGAAGGACTACCTGGTGGCAGTCACCGTGCCCACCTGGGCGCCGGCCTTTGGCGTCGGGCTGGCGAACGAGGAGGCGTGGCGCTCCTCGCGCGATGCCGAGCGCTGTGACGACGTCAGGCAGACGGCCGCTCAGCAGCGTCGCGGCAGCCTGCGGACCTACGGCTGCCTCTACCGCACCGCCCGGCTGCTCTACACCGCCTCGTTCGTGCCGGACCCGCGCCCGACCGAGGACGCCGCGGACCCGGCGCCCGCGACACCGGCCCCCGGCACGCCGCCCGCCGCCACTCCGCCTCGCTGAGTTACCTGGTTACGCCGCCTTCGCCGTGGCGCTACCATCGCGTCCGTGAACACCCAGGCTTGGATCTGGATGGTCGGTCTTCGGGTCCTCGACGTCGGACTCCTCGTCGTCTGGCTGGTGTGGTTCTTCCGCCTGCGCGACGACGACGACTCGTCTGAGGACGAGGGCGGCGGCGGGGGCGGGGGCCCGCAGCTCGGTCCGGGGCCGGGATCCGGCGGCGGCGGGCTTGGCGAGCCGCGCAACGTCATTCGCCTGCCGGCGGCCTACCGCCTCAGAGGCCATCGTCCCGGGCACCGCTCGGAGCGCCGGCGCGGGGTGGAGACTGTGCCGCGACCGATGCCCGTCAGGGTGAGGCGCCCACGCCCGCCACTGCCGTCTCGCCGCACCGTCTAGCTCGGCCTGCGCGTCAGCGCGCGTCGCGGGCTCTCAGTAGCGCGCGGCTCTGCGTGGCGGCGAGGTCTCGCGCCCGGTGAAGGC
>JACCXP010000242.1 GCA_013696905.1 Thermoleophilaceae bacterium | reverse complement strand
CCGTCCCCGCGCCTCGAGCGCGATCTTCGCGAGCGCGAGGCCGAGCGTCCTCGCCGTCTCCGCCTGCCTGGCCCGAAGGCCCGGCGCCTCGGCTGAGCGCACGAGCGCGGACAGGAGGTCGACGTCTTGCCCGTCGGCGAAGGTCACGAGACGCCTGATCGCGACCTCGCCGAGTCCCCGCCGAGGCGCCTGCAGGGCACGCGCGAAGGCGAGCCGGTCGTGTGGGTTCGAGACGAGCGCGAGGTGCGCGAGCGCGTCGCGCACCTCTGAGTGCTCGAAGAACCCCTGGCCGCCGAGCACCCGGAAGGGAAGGCGGGCCGGGAGCAGCGCCTGCTCGAGCGGGCGCGCCTGGCCGCGCGTGCGATAGAGGAGCGCCAGCTCGTCGGCCTGCACCGATCCGGCCAGGCGCTGCGCGCACCAGGCGACCGCCGCGCGCGCCTCCTCGGCCTCGTCCGCGAAGGCGAGCACCCGGACCGCCCGACCCGCGGGAGCGACGGCGACGATGCGCTTCGCCCGCCGCTCGCGGTTGTGTGCGATCAGGCCGCCGGCGGCGCGCACGATCTGGCCCGAGGAGCGGTAGTTGCGCTCGAGCGTCACGACCTCGGCGCCGGGGAAGTCGGCCTCGAAGCGAAGCGTGTTGCGTACCTCTGCGGAGCGGAACGAGTAGACGAGCTGGTCGTCGTCGGCGACCGCCGTGAGGTTGCCGTGCGGTCCAGCGACCAGCATCAGCCAGCGGTGCTGGGCGGTGTTTACGTCCTGGAACTCGTCGACCAGGACGTGGCGCCAGCGCCGGCGCAGGCCCGCCAACAGGTCTGGATGCCGTGTTAGCAGGTGCACGCCTCCTGCGATCAGGTCGTCGAAGTCGAGCGCGTCCGAGCGCTCGAGCGCGTCCTCGTAGAGTCGCCAGACGGCACGCAGTGCCGCCGAGCTTCCTTCCCGAGTCGCTGCCGTGGGTGCCACGAGCCGCGCCTTGTGCAGTGAGATCGCTCCCTGCGCCTCTGCGGCGGTCAAGTTGGGGACTCCAAGCTCGGTGATAGCCGCGCCGATCAAGCTGTGGGCGTCGTGGGCGTCGTAGATCGAGAACGCGCCCGAGCGACCGAGCCGCTCGGCGTGCGGGCGCACGATGTGGCGGTGAGAGACCGCGTGGAAGGTGCCGACCGTCATCCGCCGGGCGTCCGCCTCGCCCACCAGCTGCGCGACCCGCTCGGCGAGCTCACGCGCCGTCTTGTTGGTGAAGGCGATCGCCAGCACCTCCTCGGGTCGCGCCTGATGCGAGGCGACGAGATGGGCGATTCGCCGCGTGAGGACGAGCGTCTTGCCAGAGCCTGCCCCGGCGACGATCAGGAGCGGGCCGGCACGAGCGGTGACCGCGGCGCGCTGGTGGGCATCGAGCCCTGCCAGCAGGGACGGCTTGGCCTGTGCCTCTCGCATAGGGCCTCCTTTCTGCAACGGGGTTGTCTGATTCACTGCGCACTCCCATGTCCGCGTAGCGGAGCCATCCGGCCAGAGGGGAAGATGCGACCAGAGGGCGCCGCCACACGCGTGCGCATGCTGCTCGCGTACGAGCCGCGCAGCGGCTGAGAGACAAGGCAGCTCGAGCACGCGCTCGAGCGCCTCGAAGGGCTATGCGCCGGGCGCCGCGGTAGTTGATTCGGAGCGCGGGACCAAGGACCGGGAGCTCCGCCGTTCTCCGGCGCCCTTGGTCAGTCGGTGGGGGCCGGCGAGCTCCCACGCCCCTGGCCGCCTACCTCCTTAGCGACCCGGCTCCTCCGCTTGGCCGTGAAGGGCGTCAAGCTCTTCGAGATCGACGCGGTCCTTGAGCCGCCCGGCGGCGCGCTTCATTCGGCGCAGATCGGCAAGACCTGCCACTGGGAACGACTCGGATCCCAACTGCACCTCGTCGGGCGGCACGAGCTCGCGATACAGCGGCACTCCCTCCACTTCGTTGAGCAGGTGGACGGCCCCCCGGTTGGTCTGGAACTTGCGGTCCGCCCGCCTGACGAGCACCTCGGCGCTCAGCGGCGTGCTCGCGGCGGTGGCGTCTTCGGCCTCGAGCTCGAGGAGGGCAGCGGCCAGGCGGCTCGCGTTCTGCCAGCTTCTCTCGACGACCAGGTCGAGGTCGGCGGTTGCCCGCACGACACCGTGGGCGGCGACGGCGAAGCCGCCGACCACGACGTAGGCGACGTCGTGGGCGTTGAGCGTTCGGAGGATCGGCTCGGGATCGAACCCGGGCTCAGCGGCCACGGGTGTGCGGCGCGTGGGCAAAGCGCAGCGCGGCCTGCGATAGCGCGATGGCAGCGCGCAGCCGCTGCTCGGGCGTCATCTCGCGGTGGCGTGAGATCGCCTCCGGTGTGTTCCACGTCCCCTGGGCCGGCGGCTTCGGGGGCGGCTGAGCGGGTGTCGGATTGGTCTGCATCTGTCTCCTCTCCTCGGATCATGAACGACTGAGCACACGTCGGCGTCGGATCGCGGCCAGCGGGCGGGCACTCAACGACGCCGCCGCGCGCCAGTACGCTGCAATCGTGGAGCTCGACGACGCCGTCTACCTGGGTCTACGGGGCCCCAGCTCCCGTCCGGCCACGGCGGGCCGACCGTCGTCGGAGTCCGCGACGGCCGCGGTCAGCGGACGCTTTCAAAGCACCCTGACCACCGCATGCTCGCCGACGCGTTCGAGTGGGGCTATCGAGGTGCGGGGCCGGACGCGCTGGCGGAGGCGATCCTCGCCGACCCGCTCGGCTTCAACCCGGATCCGCCCGTCAGCGAGTCGTTCGAGCGCGAGGTGGTCGCACGGCTCGAGAGCGAGTTCGAGCTGAGCGCTGCCGACGTCGACGACTGGCTGACGCTTCGGATCGCTGCGGCCCGCACCGCACCTCCGACCACCTGAGCCGCACGCTCAAGCGCCGACTACTCAAGCGGCAGCCCGAGCTCTCGGCACACTGCACGAGCACCTGCGTGCTCTCCGTCAGCTCGAGCATCGTTCTGCCCGCTGGAGCCGCGCCCGGCCGTTGACCCGGCGTCGCGCTTCGCACCCTCCCGACGATGCACGAGGACCACGCAAAGAAGACCAGCGTTCGAGAGCAGCAGGCGGCACCGTCTCCCGCCCAGAGAGGATCTGCCCGTCGGCCGGCCTCGACGGTGTCCGTACAGCCCCCGGTCACCGGGAATCTTCACCGGACGGGTCTTACGGGACCGG
>JACCXP010000216.1 GCA_013696905.1 Thermoleophilaceae bacterium | reverse complement strand
GCCTTCATCGACGAGGTCCCGAAGACCGCGACCGGCAAGTTCGACAAGAAGGTGCTGCGCAAGCGCCTCGATGACGACGAGCTGGCCGAGCGGGTCACGGTCGACGCGCCACAGGCGCCCGCGCCCTGAGGAGGCACCGAGGGTCGGCGCAGTCGCGCCGACCCTCTCGTGCACCCTTCGCGGGTTTGCTCGGCTACCTGCCGCGCTTGTAGCTGACAAGCGCCGCGCGACCCCCGGGGCCGTCGGTATGGAGGGTCAGCACGGGCCCGACGCCGCGGGCGTAGAACTTGATCTCCTGGACCTTCGGCTCAAGCGGCACGAGGTCGCGAGTCATCAGGACGCGCTTGAAGTAGCCGGCCGGCACCTCCACCTGCTCCTCTCCGACGGTGATCACCTCGCCCTTGTCCTCGGCCTCGCCCTTGTAGTACTCCTGGCGGTAGGCGAGGCCGGGCACGGGCTTTGCGGGCATGGCGATCCCGGCCTGGGCGCCGTCGACGCCCGCCTCGAACGAGCCGGCCCGATTGACGACCTTGCCGTTCTTGTAGTTGCGGACGGCCTCGCCGAGGTACCAGACGTTTCCGGCCTTGTCCTGCGCGTACCAGTCGTCGGTGATCTCGACCGGCTTGCCGTTCTCGGTCACGACGTCGCTGATCACTCGCGCCTCGACGCCGTTGGCGATCATCTTGGTCTTGTCGGTGACCGTCACGACGACCTTCTCCTTCGAGCCCTCGGTGTCCGTCTCGCTGTAGACCCACCTGCTGCCCGGGCGCATCGGCCAGTACGGGTTGTCGATCCGCGTCGTGAAGTCGGCCGGGTCGAGCGCGACGGGCTCGCTTCCCTGTGGGAGGCGGTTGGCGCGGGGGCCCGCCTTGTCCGTGGCCGAGCTCTCGCCGGCAGTGGCGACGGCGCCGCCACCGACCGTGAGCGCTGCGACTGCCGCCGCAATGGTGAACATCCCCTTCAGCTTGTCGGTCATACGCGTGCCTCTCTGTGATTGGTGGACTCGGAGCGCCACGCTAGGTGGGTCAGATGAGTCCAGCCTGAGCTTGCTCGACGCCGTCGGGCGCCGGGCGTCTCGGCCGCGTGTGGTCGACGGGCCCCTCCACGGGGTCGGGGAGCCAGATCCGCACGGTGGCTCCGGGTCCGGAAACGATCGCGGCTCGGCCGCCATGGGCCTCGACGATCGCCCGAACGATGGCAAGGCCCAGGCCGGCGCCGCCCCGAGCACGGGCCGCGTCGCCGCGTGTGAAGCGCTCGAACGCTTGCTCGGCGACATCAGCAGCGAATCCCCGCCCGTGGTCGCTCACGTCGATCTCCACGGCGGCGCCCGCGTGCCGGGCGGCGAGCACGATCTCTCCCGCGCCGTGGCGCAGGGCGTTGTCGAGCAGGTTGCCGAGTGCCTGGCGAAGGCGCAACGGATCGGCATGCACGGCCAGGCCGTCCGGCGCGTCGACGACCACGCGCACGCCGTGCTGCGCCGCCCGGTCGGCGAAGCGTTGGCGAGCGCCATCCAACAGCGAACCCGCCTCGAGCCATTCGCAGCGCACCGGCAGCTGCCCGCCGGATGCGCGCGCTATGACGAGCAGGTCCTCGGCCAGCTGCGCGAGGTGATCGCATTCCTCGACGGCGGCGACGAGCGCATCGCGCACCTGGGGGCCGTAGTCGCCGGTGCGAAGGGCGCCCTCGAGCTCCGTCTTCACCACCGCGACCGGGGTGCGCAGCTCGTGGCTTGCGTCGGCCACGAAGCGCCGCTCGCGCTCGAAGGAGCGGCGCAGGCGGCCGAGCATGTCGTTGAGCGTCTCGCCAAGGCGGCGGATCTCGTCGTGGACGGCCGGCAGCGGCAGCTGCTCCTCGTCGCCGCTGAGCGACACCTCTTCGGCTCGGCGGCGCATCGCCTCCACCGGTCGCAACCCGGCCGTCGCGAGCAGGTAGCCGACGATCGACGCGATCACAACCGCCATCGGTCCGCCGATCGCGAACGAGGCGATCACACCCGACAACGCCTCGTCGCGGTCCTCGAGCGATTGCCCGATCACCACCACGGTCGGCGAGCCGGAGCGCCCGGACACCGGGCGGGCGAGCACGCGCGCGGTCCCCACGATCCCCGCAACCCTGTGCTCGACCAGGATGCCCCCGCCGAGGGCGCGTCGTAGCTCGGAGGCGCTCAAGGCAGCGCCGCGTATACCGCGGGAGGAGTCGAGCACCCGCCCTCCTGCGTCGAGCACCTGGATGAACCCCTCTTCAGCCTCTTCGATTCCGCCCGCCGCCGCCTGGGCCGGCGCGGGAGTGGACCGTCGCATGAGCGCGGCGACCGCGTCGGCACTGGTGCGCAGGCTGCCGTTGACGGCTTCGTCGAGATCGGTCCGCAGGCGCAGATACACGAACAGCCCCGCTCCGACGAGCACGAGCACCATTGCGAGCGCGAAGGCCGCCGTCAGTCGCGCCCGGATCGGCAGCCGACTCATACGCCACCGTCCTTGCGCAGGCGGTAGCCGAGCCCACGCACGGTCTCGAGCGACGCGCGTCCGAAGGGTCGGTCGATCTTCTCGCGCAGGTAGCGGACGTAGACCTCGACGACGTTTGAGCGCTGCTCGTAGCCGAGGTCCCACGCGGCATCGAGCAGCTGCATCTGGCTGAGCACGTGTCCCGGGCGCCGCATGAACGTCTCGAGCAGCGCGAGCTCGCGCGCGGAGACTTCGATCTCCACGTCGCCCCGAGAGACCTGGCGCGTCGCAGGATCGAGGCGTAGGTCACCCACCTCGAGCACGGTGGGGCGCGCCACCGCCCCCCGCCGAGCCACCGCCCGCAGGCGCGCCAGCAGCTCCGCCAGCGAGAAAGGCTTGGTCAGGTAGTCGTCCGCTCCCTCATCGAGCCCCCGCACGCGGTCCTCGATCGCATCGCGGGCGGTGAGCATGATGATCGGCGCCCACACGCCGTCGCCACGCAGGGCCCTACAGGTCTCGAAGCCGTCGAGGTCCGGCAGCATCACGTCGAGCACGACCGCGTCGAACTGCGTCGCGCGCGCGAGCCCGAGCGCCTCGCGGCCGCTCGTCGCGATGTCTGCCACGATCCCCTCCCCCCGCAGGGCCCGGTGGATCGCCGCTGCCATGCGGGCATCGTCCTCTACGAGCAGCACCCGCATGGAGCAAGGCTTCCTGGGCGCCTACTCGTCGCCGTCGGGCGCCTCGTAGTCCGCTTCTACGACGACGAGCTCGAGCCGGTCGTCGAGGCGGACGTCGACCCTCTGGCCGTCGGGACGGGTGACCTCGACCTCCCAGGAAGCGCCGTCCTCGGCGTCGCGCTCGACGGAGTTGGCCCGGCCTCCTCCGGTGACGGCGAGCGCGGCCGTACGGGCTTGGTCGGCGCCGGCCCCCTTCGCCTGCCCCTCGCCGTCGTCCGTGCCGGTGACGGCGATCGCGGTGCCGCTTGCACCGGCCGCGAGCGCCATGACGGCGGCGATAGTGATTGCAGCTTTGCGATTACGCGACATCGCTTCCTTTCGTCGGGTCTGTTGAGCGATGTCGACAGCGTGCCCGACGGACCTGAGGCCACCCTGAGACGACTTGTCGCGGGCCCAATCGAGCAGCTCCAGGTCGGCTCACGACCTGCCGCTGAGTACCAGCAGCCCCACAAGCTCGTAGGCCGCGTTAGCGGCGGCGAGCGCCGTCACGCCGGCGGGGTCGTAGGGTGGTGAGACCTCGACGACATCGGCGCCGACGAGGTCGAGACCGGCGCCGGCGAGCCCGCGCAGGATGGCGAGCAGCTCGCGGCTCGAGAGCCCGCCGGCCTCCGGCGTGCCCGTGCCAGGTGCGAACGCGGGGTCGAGCACATCGATGTCGACGGTCACGTAGACGGGCGAGCGCAGCTGCCCGAGGGCGAGCTCGATCGCGCCCGCCACGCCGGCGGCGTCGAACTCGCGCGCGAGCAGGGTCGAGAAGCCGAGCTCGGCGTTCTCCGCCAAGTCAGCCGGCGCGTAGAGCGAGCCGCGCAGGCCGATCTGAACCGAGTGGTGCGGGTCGATCGCGCCCTCCTCGGCGGCGCGCCGAAAGATCGTGCCGTGGGTGACCTTGGCGCCGAAGTAGGAGTCCCAGGTGTCGGTGTGGGCGTCGAGCTGGAGCAGCGACAGCCTGCCGTAAGCGGCCGCGGCCGCGCGCACGAGTGGAAGCGCCACCGAATGGTCGCCGCCGAGGCCGAGCACGCGCGCACCGCTGGCATGCAGCGCCCCGGCGGACTCCTCGATCGCTCGATGAGCGCCCTCGATGTCGACGGGGCTCGCGGGGGCGTCGCCCGCGTCCACCACCTGAGACTCGGCGAACGGCGACAGGTCCATCGGCTCGTTGTAGGGGCGCAGCAGCAGCGATGCCTCGCGGATCCCGGCGGGCCCGAAGCGCGATCCGGGTCGGAAGGTCGTGGCGCCGTCGAAGGGAGCGCCGAGCACCGCGACGTCGGCGCGGCCGGCCTGCTCGAGTGTCGGCAGGCGCGCGAACGTGCGCACTCCGGCGAAGCGCGGCACCACGAGCGCGTCGGTCGGGCCGAGCGGTTCGGAGGCGGGCGTCCTCATCCGTCGCGCGAGCCTACCGAGCGCTCGCAGGGGCTAGGGTCACCGCAGGCGACGCGAAAGGGGAGGGGTGGACGAAGAGGCGTTCAACATGTCGGTGCGCAAGTTCCTCAAGCAGCTCGGCGTGACCTCGCAGCGCGAGATCGAGGCGGCGGTTCGCGAGCGGCTCGAGGCGGGGGAGCTGAAGGGCGACGAGACGCTTGTCACAGAGGCGACGGTGACCGTCGGCGAGCTCGGCAAGGAGATCGTCGTGCGCGGGGAGATTCGCCTCAGGTGAGCGCGCCGCTCGGCGCGTAGACCGATACGTGCCGAGTGCTGTCGGCGCGGAACGGCTCGCGGCTCCAGCCGCCCCAGCGCTCGCGCAGGCGCAGGCCTGCAATGCGCGCCATCAGGTCGAGCTCGTGCGGGGATGCGTACAGGTTGCGACCCGAGTTGAGCCGCACGCCCGCGTCCGAGAGGTGCACGTTCGTCCAATCGAGGTGCTGCGACACGGGGTCGTAGCGGTGCACCTGGAGCTCGACCTGGCCCGCGCTCGTGAAGCGCGGCCGCACGGCCTGGCCGGCGCGAAAGGCCCCGATGTCGAGCAGGCTCGCCTCGATCACGAACGCGCCGCTGGGGCGCAGATGTCGCGCGGCGGTCTCGAAGCAGCGCACCTGGCGCTCCTGCGTCGGCAGCCCGTAGATCGTGTGCAGGGCGAGCACGACGAGCGCGAAGCGCTGCTCGAGCGCGTAGTCGTCGAAGCTCGACACGTGCACCGGGATCTCCGCTCCACCCGGCTTTCGGCGCAGCTCGCCCAGCATCTCCTCGGAGGCCTCGACGCCGTGCACCTCGAGGCCGCGCGCCGCAAGCGGCAGCGCGAGGCGGCCGGTCCCGACGCCGAGCTCGAGCACGGGACCCTCGCCTGCGAGGGCCGCTAGGCACGCGACGGCAACGTCTGTGTCGGGGATCGCCCCGTAGAGGTCGTCGTAATCGCCCGCGATGTCGCGGCCGTAGGCGGAGGGATCGTAGGTTTCGGCATCGCTCATGGTGGACACCTGAGGGCGATACGATATCCACATGGCCGACGTCGGCGTTCGAGATCTGAAGCAGCATCTCTCGCGGTATCTCGACCGCGCGCAGCGCGGCGAGCTGATCAGGGTCACGGACCGCGGGCAGCCCAAGGCGCTGCTCGGTCCGCTGCCCGGCAGGGCTCGACTGGACGCCGGGATCGCCGAGGGCTGGATCACGCCCGGCTCCAGCGCGACGTTGCGCCCGGCGCTGAGAGCCGGCTCGCACCGGCGAGTCATCGACGCGCTCGCGGAGGATCGCGAACAGTGAGTCTGTACGTCGACTCGAGCGCTCTGCTCAAGCGCTACGTCGAGGAGCCCGACTCGGACGTCGCCGAGTCGTTCCTGACCGGCGAGGCGTGGCTGCTGACTGGCCGCCACGCGATCGCCGAGGTGCGCCGCAACCTCTCCCGACTGCTGTCGGGCCCTGAGCTTGCGAGGGCGCGCTCGACCTTCGCCGAGGACCTGGAGGCGATCTCGGTGGTCGAGCTCGACGCGGTGACGTGCGAGGCCGCGGCCGCCGTCGCGGAGGTCACAGGCGTTCGAACCCTCGATGCCCTTCACCTCGCGGCGGCTCGGAGGGTGGGGGGGCCGGCGGCGGTCCCATTCCTGACCTTCGACGTTCGCCAGGCGCAGGCCGCACGTGCGCTCGGCCTGACGGTCGTCGGCGTCTGACTGCCGGTCTCGTCTCAGCCCGGAGGCGGCGTCACGCGGGTGCCGATGCGGGCGCGGCCGGCGAGCCGGCGCAGCCTGGGCACGAGTCGCTTGGACACCGCCTCGAGGCCGTAGACCAACCCCGGCAGCGGGTCGTCGCGCGCCCACACGTCTCCGACCCGCGGCGAGGGGGCGCGGCGGAAAAGGTCGCGCGGCGATCCCCGCAGCGCCGCCATGATGTCGGCCTCGAGCCAGCGGTAGGTCACGCCCGCCCGGTACGGGCGCTGCGGCGGCGGGTCGGTCCCGCTCACGAGCGCGTGCCAGGCGGCGGGCAGGTTGACCCCGCAGCCCAGGGCAAGCGCCATCGAGCCGTAGAAGCGGGTGTTGACGTCGATCAGGACCGGGCCGCGCTCGTCCCGCAGGAACTGGAGCTGGGCGAGCCCGACGTAGCCCGCCTCGTGGAGCAGCGCGGCGGCACGCGCCACCAGGCTCTCGTCGGGCGCGACGCTGACCGCGTACGCGGTGCTGCCGGCGTCGCGCGGCCAGGTCTGCAGGGCGACCTGCTGGAAGCACGCAACCACCCCACCGGCATCGTCGACGACCAAGGCGAGCGCGATCATCGGGCCGATCAGGCGCGCCTGGACGATCAGTGGCTCGTCGCCGGGCACGTTGCGCATCAGCCGGCGCAACTGGCCGGGATCGTCGAGCGGGCGCGCGGTGGCGAGCGTGCCGCCCTTGCCGGCCGGCTTGACGACGCACGGGAAGGCCAGGGCCGCCCCCGCCAGCTCGGCGGCGGGCGCCTCGGCGAGAACCCTCGGCGTGTGGATGCCGACGATGGACGCAAGCTCGGGGAGCGCCCGCTTGTCGCGCAGCCGGCAGAGCTGCTCCCAGCCCGGATAGGGCAGCCGAACCGACCCGCACGACGCCGCCGGCTGCTGGTAGAGAGCGTCGATCGCCTCCTCCTGCGCCGGGTAGACGACCAGCGGCCCGCGCTCGGCCGCGATCGACGTCACCTTGGTCGAGAAGCCCTCGGGATCGCGCCCCGCGCCGGGGCCGACGAAGGGCGCGCCGCCGTAGCGCGAGTGAAGCCCCCCGGCCATGCCATAGGGGGCGAGCACGGCCGGGCGCAGGCCGCTGCGGCCCAGGCCTCGCAGCCCGGCTATGGCCGTTCGAGTATGGGTATCGGTAACCAGGGCGTCCATGCGACCGCCGAGTCGAGCCGCATGCGGCGCCAAGGCACCGTCACCGACTTTCCTCTTCCGCGTCCTCCTCGTCGTTTGGCTGTGTGCCGATGATCAGGTCGTGGCGCGGGCGCGGCATCTTCGAGTGGCGCCCCTTGACGGACTTCCAGATCGCCTGGTTGAGGCCGATCTCGGGTGTGGCGTCCTCCTTGGTGAAGTCCCACGATAGCGCTGCGCGGGCCATCGGCGCGTTCGCCGGGTTGAGCGGGGCGGCGGGGTTTCCGAACGGGACCACCTTGGGCGTGATCGCCTCGTATGGCCGCATGTTCGCCTTGTCGCCGAACGAGCCCCACATCCGGCTCACGCGCTGATCGGTGATGCTCATCGGCGGCAGGCCCAGCAGGTCCTCGGTCGTCGCGACCATGGACGCCGTGTCGTAGTGGGTCGAGTCGACCTTGCCGATCTGCGTGTACGGGGAGATCGCGAGCGCGATCGTGCGGTGGGCGTCGACGTGGTCGGGCCCGTTCTGGGCATCGTCCTCGGTCACGAGCATGACCGTGTCCTTCCAGAACCGAGACTTCGAGAGCACCTCGACCATGCGCCCGAGCGCGAGGTCGTTGTCGGCCACGTATGCCTGCGGCGTGGCCCTGCCCGGTCGCGTGCCCTCGGTGTGGTCGTTCGGCGGCCGGACGAGGTGTAGCTCGGGCAGCTCGCCCTTGCGCTCGTACTCTCGGAACTCGCGCTCCCACTCGGGCTGGCGGTCGACGTGGTCGGAGCAGCGGGTGTTGTAGCCCGGGTAGCGGTTGTCGACGTGGTCGCCGAAGCGCGCGTCGTTCAGGCGCGTCGTGCTCGACTCGTTCTTGCGCGCCTCGGGTGGTTGCGAGCAGTCGCCCGGGAACTGCGTGTACTCGCCGTAGTCGCGGAAGGACACGTCGTGGTCGTAGGCGTTGTCCCAGAGGTAGCCGACGGTCTGCGCCGCGGCCGAGCGCGGCACGCTCGGGTCTGAGGCGAGCGGCTCCGAGGCGAACTGCGCCGCGAGCGGCACGTCCTCGAAGTCGTAGGAGCGCTGGCCGCCGCGCGGGCGCGGCGAGTAGTTGACCGGCCAGGTCTTGTCGACGTAGTCGGTCGCGTTCGCCTGCGTGATCCAGTTGTGGCCGTCGGCCGAGACCTCGGCGTCGGCGTAGAAGTTGTCGATCAGCGTGAAGCGGCGGGCGAGCTCGCGGTGGTTCGGCGCCGAGTCGTCCTTGAACAGGTTCAGCGACGGGTCGCCGTTTCCGCGCGGCAGGTCGCCGAAGACGTGGTCGTAGGTGCGGTTCTCCTTGATCACGTAGATCACGTGCTTGATCGCGTCGAGCGAGCGCGGCTTGCGCTGCGCGCGAGCCTCGACCTGGTTGTTGCGCTTGACCTCCTCGGTGAGCGAGCGCAGCTGTGCACGGGTGCGCGGCACGTCGATCACAGAGATCGAGCCCTTGATCATCGACCCCGCGTACTGCGGGTCGCTCGTGTCGCGGCCGGGGTCGTCGCGCTCGGGGTCCTTGGCCGGGCAGTCCGTGCGCGGGGTCAGCTCGCCGCACGGGTTCGGCCCGGCGCCCGAGTTGTTGGTGTTGGTGACGACGAGCTGCTTGCCGTCCGGGGTCACGTCGACATCGGCCGGGTACCAGCTCGTGGGGATGAAGCCGACGGTACGGCGCGAGCGCAGATCGACCACGGCGACGGCGTTCTCGCCCGCCTCGGCGACGTAGAGCGTGCGCCCGTCGGGGCTCACGTCGAGCCCGTCGGGGCTCGCGCCCTTGGGGCCGCCCGGCACGAGCGAGACGTCGATGTTCTTCGACAGGTTGTCGTCGTTCGCGTCGATCACCGAGACCGTGTCGCTGTTCGCGTTGGCGGTGTAGACCTCGTTGCGCTTGGGGTTCGCGGCGACCGCGCTCGGGTGGTCGGCCTCGAGCGGGTCGCTCGGCGGCGAGAGCTCGACGTCCTCGATCTTTGCCTCCGTGGCGGTATCGATCACAGACACCGAGCGGCCCATCCAGTTGGTGACGTAGGCCTTCTTGCCGTCGCGGCGGAAGGCGACGCCGAAGGGCTGAAGCGACACGCCAAGATCGATCGTCTTCAGGACCTTGCTCGTCGCCGGGTCGATCAC
>JACCXP010000211.1 GCA_013696905.1 Thermoleophilaceae bacterium | reverse complement strand
CGACCGCGAGCTCGGTCGGCTGATCGCGCGGCTCAAGCGCACGGGCCTCTACGAGCGCGCCCTGCTGGTGGTGCTCTCAGACCACGGCGTGTCCTTCAAGGCCGGCGGCTGGCGGCGGCCGGTGAGCGCGGCAAACGTCGGCGACGTCGCCCCGACGGCGCTGTTCGTCAAGCGCCCGGGCGAGCGTGGCGGCCGCATCGACGACGCCCCGGTGCGCACGATCGACGTGCTGCCGACGATCGCGGACGTGCTCGACGTGCCGTTGCGCGGCCCGGTAGACGGGCGCTCGGCCTACACGCGCCCTCGCCCCACGCGGCGCCGCATCGACGTGATGACCGACTCGGGCGTCCGCATCGAGGTCGATCCCGAATCGCTCGAGCACGCGAAGTCAGCCACGCTCGCGCGCAAGCTCGCGCTGTTCGGCTCCGGCGACCAGCGTCCGGGGCTGTTCGGCATCGGACCGCACCCGGAGCTGCTCGGACGCCGTCTCAGGCACCTCCCGCGAGCGGCGCGTTCGCGCTCGGGGACGCGCGCGGAGATCGACGCCGGCGAGCTGCTGCGCTCGGTCGATCGATCGGCGAGCTTCGTGCCGACCAGGATCACCGGACGGATCGTGGGCCAGCGGGCGAGCGGGCGGCTCGATCTGGCGGTCGCCCTCAACGGCCGCGTCGAGGCGCTCACGCGCACCTACACGACCGCCGGCAGGCCCCAGTTCTCGGCGCTCGTGCCTGAGTCCGCGCTGCGCGAGGGGCGCAACGAGCTCGAGCTGCTGGCGGTCTCACCCGGACCGGACAGGGTCCGGCTGGAGCTGCTTCCGACTTCGTCATAGGCCTCGCGGCGGGGCCAGCAGCGGGCCGGGGCGAAAGCCCGCGACCGCGCGCTCGCAGTCCGCGCGCGAGTCGATCCGGGCGACGCGCCCGCCCGCCACGTCGATGAAGAACGCGCGCCCGTAGCGGCCGGCGTTCGGCGGCCCGTAGCGGTTGTTGGTCGGGTAGACGCGGTCGCGCACGCAGGCGAACGTCGTGCTCGGGAGCACCGGCCAGGCGCTGACGCTCTCGTCGCCGAGCTCGACCTTCACGGCTGGTCTCAGATCGAGCTGGCGAAAGACGGCGATCCCGGGTGCCGCGTCGATCGCGTGGCCGAAGCTGAACACCGTCGCTCCGGCGCGTGCCGGAAGCCCGTCCTCGATCGCGGTCAGCACCTCGCGCTGGAGCCGCCACGACGTGGCCCAGGCCCCCTCGTGCTCGCTCAGGCGGGCGGAGTAGCCGACCGCCAGCACGACGCTCAGCGCGAGCGCCGGCAGCGCCGCCGCTCGCCGGGCGCCGACGCACAGCAGCCCGAGCAGCATCGCGAGCGCGTAGACGACCAGCACGAACCCGAACGCCGGCACGCCGTTGACGCGGTTGGCGGTGCCCGGCGTGAGCGGGACGAAGAACGGGTTCGCGGGGGCGATCATCGCGTAGCCCGCGCCGACGACGAGCACCCCCGCCGCCACGATCGCGAGCCAGCGGCGAAGCTCGTCTCGCAGCAGGTCTCCCGTCGCCCGCCGGCGGGCGACGACGAGGGCGGCCAAGATGAGCGAGATCGCAATCGCCGTCACCGCCAGCGGCCGCGGCGCGCCGAACGGCCACGCCGTCCAGGCGAGCAGCGAGAAGGACTCGCGCGCGATCTCGAGCGCGTGGTCGAGCTGCGACGCGAGCGTCTGGATCCGCCGCGGCGCGTTGACGACGACGACCGCGGTCGCCGCCGCCACGGCGACCACGTCGAGCGCCCAGCGCGGCAGCACGGAGCGCCACGGCGCGCGCAGCGCGTAGACGAGCCCTGACAGCATCGCGGCGGCCGCCGCGACCTGGTAGGTCAGCACGCTCAGCACGTACAGCGCGAGCGCCGCCGCGTGTAGCAGCGCCGCCGCGCGTCGGCGGCCGGCGCGCAGGCCGCGCAGCGCCACGAGCGTCGCGAGCAGGTAGAGGACGACGCCGAGGTTGTTGACGCCGCCGGCCGCCCACAGGCGCGTCGTGTCCGAGAACGGGTAGAGCAGCGACAGGAGCGCCATCGCGGCGGCGGGAAGGGCCCCGATCCCGAGCTCCCGAAGCAGGCGATGGAAGAGCACGGACACCGCCACCCCGACAGCGACCGCAAGGGCGAGGTGCCCCGACACGTTCGTGCCGAGCAGCTCGTGGGTCGTCGCGAAGACGAGCGACACGACCGGGCGGTAGTCGAAGAAGCGCATGCTCGCCGCCTGCTCGTAGGCGCCCCACAGACCGGGCTCGGGCGCGAAGCGCGACTGGCTCTGGAGGTCCCAGTCGTCCTGCAGGAACCCGGCCGAGGCGATATGGGAGCCGAACACCGCGACTGCGACCACGGCGAGCACGAGGGCGCAGACGCCCGTCTCGGCCCACGACGGTGGCGGGCTGTCGGTCCTCCTCGGCACCGCCGCTTTGTATCGCCTGGGCGGGCGGCGGGCGTGGGGCGGCGGGCGCCATACTGAAGCGCCATGCGCGGCCTCTCGATCCTCGGCGCCACGCTCGACGCGGACGAGTTGCTCGTCTGCACGGCTGCCTGCCTCGCATCCCGCGCCGCCGGTGGGCATCCGAGCGCCTTCGTGCCGGTGACGCTGGGACAGGAGTCGGGCCCCGCCCTCGCCGCGCTCGCGGCGGCGACGGGCCAGCCCGAGCACGCGCTCGTGGGCGATCGCCTCGAGACGTCCGCGTCGCCGCTCGTGAGCGCGCGTCACG
>JACCXP010000172.1 GCA_013696905.1 Thermoleophilaceae bacterium | reverse complement strand
GTCATCGCGATGTGGGCGCGCAGCCTCAACGCCAGCGCGAGCTCGGAGGCGCGCGCCTCATTCAGGTACTGGACGACCTTCTGCTCGGACTTGCTCACTGCGCTCCCTCTGCCCGCTTGCGCGTCCCCGTAGTGTGACGAGTTGGCCGAGGCGCGTCGGCCTCGGCCGGCACCAGCCGCTGTCCGGTACGCGTCGCGCCCTGGGCTCGCCAGACGGCGGGCGTGCCGCCCTGGCTCACACAGCCGAGCAGACAGCTCGGGTCAGCCGTCCGCGTCCGCTCCGCTAACTCCGTCGCGCAAGACGACTCGCCAACCGGCCGACCGCCAGCGGCGCGACAGCCGACCCCACCGTCCAGAGCGTCCTCCCTCGCCAGGACAGGCGCTCGAACCGACCCCTGAGTCCTCCGACGTAAGGCACGAGCAGCAAGAGGGCTGTCGTGGCGGCCTCGATCCCCTCCTCGGCGCGCGGCGACAGGCTCACGACAGCCAGGCTAATCGCCAGGGCCAAGACGGGCGACCTGCGCCCGCTCGGGCGGGCACCGGCGGACGCCCGTCTCCTCCGTCGGGAGGTGCGTGCGACCGCCTGATCGTAGGCGCGCGAAACCGGCTCAGGCGCTGCGCAACTCCCGCGATAGGGCGGCGAGTGTCTTGGTCACGTAATCACCGACAGCGCGAAGAACAGCGCGCCGATCAGCGCGCGGACCTGCTCCTCGCTCAAGGCCGTGCGCTGAGCAATAGGTGGGGCAGCGCGGTCGCCAACCTTCTCTCGCCAACCCTCCAGCCCTGCCTGCCCGAGTCGAGTCACGTCCGGCATTTTGTCCTCCAGAACGGTCGACGCCGATGCACTGCCAGGCGGCAACGACGGTATCGACTCGACGCGGGCATACTCGCACCCGTGAGCCCGTCGCCGACGGGCAGTACCAGCGCAACAAGCAGCGCCTCGGCAAGCAGCGCGGCGCCAAGGGCGCCCAGGTCGACGTCGCCCGCTGCCTGGCCGAGGCGATCTGACACATGGTCACCCGCGACCAACCCTTCGCCCCGGCAGGCGCCACGCTGGCTCTGGCCGCATAGACGGCCCTGATTGAGATGCGCCACCGAGCGAGACACCCATAGAACCTGGTCCTCCGCCGAGGAGGCGATAGAGAGTTGCGCCAAGCTCGCCATCACAACCGCCGCCGAGGACCATGAACGATCGTCCTGACCGACTTGACAACCCAACCTTCTTCATATAGAGCGCCTGAGCAACGGACCCTATGGGGGGATGGCGCCGCGCCGGGCAACCCAGCGGGCTCGGCTTGAACTTCTGTGAATCAGCCCGCCACCGCACTGCTCTTCCCCGGCCAAGGGAGCCAGACGGCCACGATGCGCGAGACCGTCGAGCGTTACCGCCCGGAGCTCCTCGAGCTGGCGCTCGAGGTCTCGGGCGACGATCCGTTCGCGCACGCCGGCGAGGGCACCCAGTTCGCCCAGCCGGCGATCTACTGCGCCAGCCTGGCAGGGTTCACGCGCCTAGGCGAGCCGGCGGCGGAGCTCATGGCCGGGCACTCGCTCGGCGAGTTCGCCGCGCTCGTGGCCGCCGGTGCGCTCTCACCCGAGGACGGCTTGCGCCTAGTGGCCCTGCGCGGGCGACTGACGCGCGACGCCGATGAGCGCTCGCGCGGCGGCATGCTGGCCGTACGCGGCGGCGCCGAGCAGGCAGCGCCGCTCGCCGAGCGCCACGGGCTTACCGTCGCCAACGACAACTCGCCGGACCAGATGGTCCTCTCAGGCGCGCGCGAGGCGATCGATGCGGCCGCCGCCGATGCCGAGTCCGAGGGGCTGCGCGCGATCGCGCTCCCCGTCGCGGGCGCCTTCCACTCGCCGCTGATGGCCCCGGCCGTGGCTCCGCTCGAGGCGGCGCTCGCCGAGGTGGAGTTCCGCGATCCGCGTACGACCGTGATCTGCGCCGGCAGCGCGGAGCCGTTCGAGGACCCGCGCCGCGAGCTCGCCCAGGGCGTGCTCGCTCCCGTGCGCTGGCGTGAGACGCTGCTCGCGCTGCGCGAGCGCGGCGCCGAGCGCTACGTGGAGACGGGGCCCGGCAAGGTGCTCTCGGGCCTCGTGCGAAAGACGCTCGGACGCGATGTCGAGGCGCTCAGCGCCGACTCACCGGAGCC
>JACCXP010000187.1 GCA_013696905.1 Thermoleophilaceae bacterium | reverse complement strand
AGAATGCCCGGCGTGGCTGCTCGCCCCAAGGAAGGACGTTCCTACTACGGCTGGGTCCTCGCGTGGTCGCTCGGCCTCACGGAGCTCGTCTCGTGGGGCGTGCTCGTGTACGCGTTCGGGGTCTTCCTCGTGCCGATGCAGGACGAGCTCGGCTGGTCGACGGCCGAGCTGACGGGCGCCTACTCACTTGGCCTCGTCGTCTCCGGCGTGCTCGCGGTGCCGGTCGGGCGCTGGCTCGACCGGCGTGGTCCGCGCGGGCTGATGAGCGCGGGCAGCGCGCTCACCGTGATCGTGCTGATCGGCTGGTCGCGGATCGACTCGCTGCCCCTCTTCTACCTGCTGTTCGCGCTCGCCGGGGCCGCGATGGCTGCGACCCTCTACGAGCCGGCCTTCGCCGTCGTGGCGGCCTGGTTTCGCGACCGCCGTCCGGCGGCGCTGCTGATTGTGACCGGGCTCGGGGGCCTCGCGAGCGTGGCGTTCCTGCCGCTGTCGGGCCTGCTCGTGTCGAGCTACGGGTGGCGGCACGCGCTGCTCGTGCTGGCGCTGATCGTCGCGCTCACCGCCCTGCCGATTCACACCATCCTGCTGCGCCGCCGCCCCGAGGTAGTGCCCGAGCGCAAGGAGCGCGATCCGGGAGCGGCGGACCGCGCTCGCTCCGAGGCCCTTCGCAGCCGCTCGTTCCGCTGGCTGACCGCCTGCCTGGTGCTCGTCACGCTCGGACGCGTGGCCGTGATCGTGCACCTGGTGGCCTACCTCGCCGAGCGCGGCTACACGCTCACCGAGGCCGCGTTCGCGGCGGGCGCCGTCGGCATCCTGCAGGTGCTCGGGCGGCTGCTCGCCACCGGTCTCCGCGGCGTCCTGCCGGAGCGCGTGACCTACGCCGGGATCTTCGTCGCCCAGGGCGCGGCCGTCCTGCTGCTGCTCCTGACGCAGGGCGCGGGGTCCGGTGCGACCGTCGCGGTCGCCGCATTCATCGTCATCTTCGGGTTCGGCTTCGGGCTGCCCGAGCTCCTGCGCGCGACGCTCGTGGGCGAGTTCTACGGCACCCTGCGCTACGCCGGCATCAACGGCGTGCTCGCGCTGTTCGTCACCGGCGCGCGCGCCGCCGCGCCGTTCGCTGCCGGCGCGCTGCGCACGTTCACCGGCAGCTACACGGTCGCCTTCGCCGGAGCCGGGATCTGCGTCTGCGCGAGCGCGGGAGCGCTGCTCGTGGCCCACCGCGCCCACGCACGCGAGCCATAGGGCTCACCCCGCCGGGGGCATCCGCTCCCTGATGAAGGCGGCGATCGCGTGCAGCCGCTCGTCGGGTTGGACTCCCTCGATCCGCAGTCGCTTGCCGGCCACGACGAGCTCGAGGATCGACGGGATGATCGAGTCGGGCTGAACGTCGACCCGCTCGATGCGGTCGAAGGGCAGCTCCCACTCCTCGTTTATCCCGAGGCCGTCGGCCGTGAACAGCGCGCGGCGATCGGTCACGACCAGCAGCCCCCGCCGGAGCATGAAGAGGCCGAGCCCGAGAAAGGCGAGGCGCTCGTCGTCGTGCAGCCGCCCGGGCAGTCGCCCGAGCGACAGCCGCGACAGCAAACGCTGGGAGCGGGTCAACTGCGCCCGGGCGACGGCATCGACCCGGGCGCGGTCGATCAGCTCACCTTGTCCTGCTCCACCTCTCCGCGCCACGCGCCGGTCTCCTCGCCTCTGCTCTCGATCATGTCTCGGAAGCGCTCGAGATCGCCCTTCAGCCGGCGGTCGTCGAAGCCGAGCGCGCCGCCCACCTTCTCGGCGATCCCCTCAGGCTCCCAGTCCATCTGCACCATGATGCGCGTCCGGCCGTCGTCGACGCGGTGGAAGGTCACGACGCCGGCGTTCGTCTTGCCGTCCTCGGACTTCCACGCCACCCGCTCGTCGGGATGCTGCTCGGTGATCTTCGCCTCCCACTCGTGGCGCTTGCCCGCGATCTCAGCCACCCACAGGAGGCGCTGGTCGTCGAGCTGGCGGACCTCCTCGATCCCCTCCATGAACTGCGGAAACTGCTCGAACTGGGTCCACTGGTCGTACGCGGTGCGCACGGGCACCTGGACCTCGATCGACTGTTCGATCGTCGGCATCATCTACCTCCTGTAGCGCTGTGGCCGCCCTCCGGTGGATGCTACGCCCGGGACGGGGCGACCGAATGCCCCAGACGCTACTCATACGGGGCGCCGAGGCGATTACGATGAGCGCGCTTTGGCAGGCCCGCTCACCGACCTTGTCGTGCTCGACCTCTCGCGGGTGCTGACCGGCCCCTACGCCGCGATGATGCTGGGAGACCTCGGCGCGCGGGTGATCAAGGTCGAGCGCCCCGGGACGGGCGACGACACGCGCGAGTGGGGCCCGCCGTTCGTCGGCGAGGACGAGCAGCGCGAGAGCACCTACTTCCTCTCCGCCAACCGCAACAAGGAGTCAATCGTCCTCGACCTGAAGGACGAGGGCGACAAGGACACGCTCGCACGCCTCGTGCGCCACGCGGACGTGCTGGTCGAGAACTTCCGCCCCGGTGTGCTCGGCAAGCTCGGCTTCGGCGACGAGCGCCTGGCGGAGCTCAACCCGCGGCTCGTGACGCTCTCGATCACGGGCTTCGGCCACGACGGGCCCGAGGCGAGCCGCGCCGGTTACGACCAGATCATCCAGGGCGAGGCCGGGCTGATGAGCCTCACCGGTCCGGACGCCGGCACCCCGACCAAGGTCGGGGTCTCGATCGCCGACCTGCTCGCCGGGGTGTTCGGGATCACCGGCGTGCTGGCGGCCCTGCACGAGCGCGAGCACACCGGTCGCGGGAAGGTCGTGCGGACCTCACTCCTCGCCGGCATCGTCGCCGTGCACAGCTGGCAGGCGACGCGCTGGCTGATCGGCGGCGAGGTGCCCGAGGCGATCGGCAACCGGCACCCCACGGTCGCGCCGTACGGAGCCTTCGAGTGCAAAGACGGGATCGTGCAGATCGCCGTCGGAAACGACACGATCTGGGGCCGCTTCGCGCCGCTCATCGGCATCGACCCGGACGACGAGCGCTTCCGCAGCCCAAGCGACCGCGTCAGCGAGACAGAGGAGCTCGAGCGGCTGATCGGCGAGCGCGTGGCCGAGCACCCGATCGCGCACTGGCTCGAGCAGTTCGCGGCAAACGGCGTGCCCGCCGGCGAGGTCAAGCCGCTCGACAAGGTCTACGAATGGCCTCAGGTGCTCTCTCAAGGGTTGATCGTCGAGACCGAGCACCCGTCGCTCGGAACGATCCGGCTGCCGGGGCCGCCGGTGCGCTTCGACGGGGAGGGGCCGTTCGCGCACGCGCCGCCGCCCACGCTCGGCGAGCACTCGGACGCGATCCGCGCCTGGCTCGACGAGCAGGACGATCGGTGACCGACGGCGCCGCCGCCTTCGCCGAGGTGCTGCGCCCGCTAACGGAGAACCCCCAGCAAGGCGCGATCTTCCTCGACATCGACGGCGTGCTCGCCCCGATCGTCGAGCGCGCCGAGGACTCCCACGTGCCGGAGCGCTCCTCGCGGCTGATCGCGGCGATCGGTCGGCGCTACGACTGCGTGGCATGCGTCTCGGGGCGCTCCGCTGCCGAAGCCCGGCGGCTGGTCGGCGTCGGCGGCATCGCCTACGCCGGCTCGCACGGGGTCGAGCTGCTCGACCCGAACGCAGGCCAGCCGCGCATGGCTCCGGCTGTGGCCGAGAAGGCGGCGATGGTGCGGTCGTTCGCCGAGCAGCGCGCGCGCGACCGTGACCTGCGGATGCTGCGCGTGCGGGTCGAGGACAAGGGCGCGATCTTCGCGTTCCACTGGCGCGGAGCGCCCGACGAGGGCGCCGCACGCCTCCGCATGGAGGAGCTGGCCGAGGACGCCGAGCGCGCCGGGCTGCACACCCACTGGGGACGCAAGGTGCTCGAGCTGCGCCCGCCCGTGCCGATCGACAAGGGCCAGGCCGTGCTCGAGCTCACCCGCCGCCACGGCTCGCGCGCCGGGCTGTTCGCAGGTGACGACACCACCGACCTCGACGGCTTCGCCGCACTCGACACGCTGCTCGCCGGCGGAGAGCTCGCCGCTGCGGTGCGCGTCGGAGTGCGCTCGGACGAGGTACCCGGCGAGATCGTCGAGCGCGCGGACCTGGTCGTGGACGGCGTCGAGGGCTTCGCGCAGGTGCTGGCCGCGCTCACCGTCGAGGAGCGATGAGGGCGCCGGGGTGCGCTACGTCGACTTCCTGAGGACCGCCGTGCTGCTGTTCGGGGCGGCCGCGACCGCGCTCGGAGCCGTCGCGATGGCCGGCGCGAGCTCGCGCGACGACGACACGCTCGTGTTGTTCTCGCTCGGCTGGTGGCTCGCCGCCGCCGTGATCGGCCTCTGGCTCGGTCGCGGCGGGCGAGTCTCGCCCGGCATATCGCGGCTGCTGGCCGCGGCCCGCACGACGCCGATGCTGCCCGAGCTCGAGCCCGGCGCCGTCTTCTTCAACCGGCTCTGGACGCTCGCCGTGTTCACGGTCGTCGCCGGTGCGCTCGCCTACTGGCTGCCGCAGGTGCCCGCGGTAGGCACGGGCTACCTGCTGATCGTCGCCCTGGCCTGGCGCCGGCAGTCCGCGGCGGTCGCAGCGATCGAGGGTCGTGACGGGGTGCGCTACTACGTCGAGCGGACCTCGCCCTTCAAGCCCACGCGGTTGATCAGGACGCCGGGGTTCCGCCGCTTCGAGCCGAGCGGTGACGTCGCCCGCGTCGGTGCCACGCCCTAGCGACCCAGCAGCGCTGCCCGGGTGACCGCCGTGGGCCCAAAGCGATCGCGCACGTCGTCGAGGGCTTCGTCGAGAGCGCTGCCGCTTGGATCCTCGAACGGCAGGGCGAGCTGGGCGCCCCGGTCGGCGTCGAGGTTGCCGATCGTGACCCCGACGAGCGTGAGGCCGCGTCGGTCGATCATCGGCATCGCTGCGGCCACCAGCTCGCGCATCGCAGCAAGGATCGTCTGGGTCGCCGCGGTCGGCCGTGGCAGCGTGTGGGATCTCGTCGCGCGTGAATAGTCGTCGAAGCGCAAGCGCAGCGTCACGGTGCGCCCGACGCCTCCCGAGGCCCGCATCCGGCGTGTGACGCGCTCGACCAGGGCGACGACGTCGGCGTCGAGCGCAGCAGGCGACGTGGACGAGCGACCGAGCGCGCGCTGCGATCCGAAGGAGCGCCGGCGGCCGCGGCGCGCTCGCACCGGGCCGGAGTCGCGGTTCTGGGCGAGGGCGTGGACGTGGCGGCCAGACGCCTTGCCCAGGATCGAGATCAGCGTCGTCTCGGTGAGGCCGGCTACCTGGCCGACGGTCTCAAGGCCGCGAGCGTGGAGCTTCGCGGCGGTGGCCCGGCCGATGCCCCAGAGCAGCTCCACCGGTAGGGGGTGGAGAAGGGCCGTCTCGTCCTCGGGCGCGACGACGAGCAGCCCGTCGGGCTTGGCCAGTCGGCTCGCGACCTTGGCGAGGATCTTGGTCCTCGCCACGCCGACCGTGAGGGCAAGACCGACCTGCTCGCGGACGTCGCACCGCAAGCGCGCGGCGACGTCCGCGGGCGAGCCCGAGATCCGCTCGAGGCCGCGCACGTCGAGGAACGCCTCCTCGATCGACAGCGGCTCGACCAGCGGCGCGGCTCGTTCGAAGATCGCGAATACGGCCCTGCCCGCCTCGACGTAGGCGGGCCACCGCGGCTCTACCACGACCACGCGCGGGCACAGCCGGCGTGCCCGGGCGCCACCCATCCCCCCGCGCACGCCGTAGGCGCGAGCCTCGTAGCTCGCGGCCATCACGACCCCAGCCCCGACGACGATCGGACGACCGCGCAGGCGCGGATCGTCTCGCTGCTCGACCGACGCGAAGAACGCGTCGACGTCGGCGTGCAGGATCGTCGCCTCGCCGGACATCGAACACATGTTCCCCTCCGCGACGGACGGACGTCGACCCGCTTCGCCTCAGGAAGTCTCCGCCGCCCCCCCTCGGCGGAGCACGCGACCTATCTCGGTCGCGATCACTCGATAGCCGACACTGTTGGGATGGATGTCCGGGCCGCGCGGAGCCGGGGCGCACATCCATGTCCACGCGCAGATCCGCGCTACGGCGACCGGCAGCGAGCCGAACCCCGAGACCGCCTCGGTCCTCACGAGCTCCCGCGAGGAGAAGGCGCGCGGCACGTCCGCGACCGTGATCCGGCTGTCGCCGTACGACCTACGCAGCCGTGCGTTCAAGCCGTTCGCGAACGGCACGGTGGCGAGCGCCTGAGCACGACCGGCATTCCCCTGCAGGTAGAACGCCAAGAACGCGTTGTAGTAGGTGATCCCGACCACCGGGGCCTCTCCGGCCGCGCGCCGCAGTCGGCGAGCGATGGTGGGCATGGTGCGCTCGAGTCCCGTCAGGGCGAGCTGCGCGCACGCCGGCGCGAGCGCGCCGGCCCTGACGCAACGCTGGGCGTCGTTCCCGCCGATCGAGATCGTCACTAACGCGACCCGTCCGCGATGAGCTCTCAGGAACGCCTCGGCCGCGCGCAGCTGTGAGCCACGGCGGTAGGCGCAGATGCCCCCCGTGCGCATGGTCAGGGTCGTCTCTCCCGGGCAGCCGAGCTTGACCGCTCGCAGGCCGCCGGTCCGCGCTCGCTCGCGGGCGAGCAGCACGTCCGTGTAGCCCTCGTTGCCGGGCCTTCCCACGCCGGAGGGATCGGGCTGCCAGCCGCGCGCGAGCGAGTCGCCGAGCGAGAGATAGTAGGTCGACCGCTCCCCCGCGCGAGCCTGGGCGGGAAGGGCGCCGCAGCACACCACGACCGCCAGCGCGAGGATCGCCGGCGAAGGCCCTGGTCCTGGCGACCACCGGGCCGACGTCAGGAGGTCACGAAGCGTCACGCCTGGGCGCGCACGGCGCCGCGGACGCTTTGTATCGCGCGCACGAAGGCGGGCGGCCCGGGAGCCTTGCCGACGCCCCCCAGCTTGCCGAGGTTGGTGCCCTCCGACAGCATCCGCACAGCGAACATGTCCCCGTCCGCGACGATCGACTGGATCTCTATCAGCAGGTCAGGGAACCGAGCGCGCAGCCATTGCGGCGTCTCGCGCGCGGCCGAAGGTCCATGAACGGTGCCCGGCGCCGTCGTCCCGAACGGCGCCACGGCGTGTTCGACGTACTCCTCCGCGACGATCTCCTCGACGTGACGCCTGACCAGATTCCTTGTTCGCCTCCGACATTGCTCGCTCCTTCCGGCGCGTTGCGCGTGGGACGGCACAGCGGTCGTCGTCGCGGGCGACGGCCGAGTGTACAGCCGGTCAGGTGCGCGTTCGGCCGCCATGCCGTGCGGTAGCGGCCGGAGCCCTTGCCTCGGGCGGCGCGCCGTGGGAGAGTTGGCGGCAATGTCAATCCGTTAGGGGGCGCTGATGCCGAAGTACCTGTTCGAGGCCTCGTACACGCTCGACGGCGTCAAGGGCGTCCAGAGTGCGGGCGGGAGCAGCAGGCGCGATGCGGTGGCGCGGGTCGCCGAGAGCGCCGGTGGACGACTTGAGAGCTTCTATTTCGCCTTCGGCGACCGTGACGCCTACGTGACCTGCGACCTGCCCGACAACGAGAGCGCGACGGCCGTCGCGCTCACCGTCAACGCGGCCGGGGGAGCGACCGTGAAGACCATCGTGCTGCTGACGCCGGATGAGGTCGACGCGGCCGCCAAGCGCTCGGTCGACTACCGGCCGCCCGGTACCTGACGGGCCTCGGCGGCGAACCGTGCCTCACGCCTACGGCGAGGGCGCCCAGCGTGGTGCCGGAGCCGCCATGGCAGACGACCGCGCCCGGCCAGAACCGGTAGCCGGCGCGATCGACGGTCTCAGCGAGCGACGGAGGACCGGCCACCAGCACCTCGTGGCCGCGCGCAGGCACGCTTCGATGAAGGGAACCAGCGGGTTGAAGTGGCCGGCGCCACGCGTGGAGGCGAATAGAACACGAACGTTTGCGGCCCAATCCGATGCCCACCAGCGCTAACCCAGCGCGGCGAGCGCAACCGGCACGATCGCCTCGGCGCCGGCTCGCCGCAGCTGGCCGCCCACCATCGCGAGCGTCCACCCTGAGAGGCGCTGGTCGTCGAGGAGGACGCCCGTGCCAGGCGGCGGACGGCCGGTGATCCGGAACGCGCCGCGGACGTTCGCGGTCTGCTGGACGGCGTTTGCCATCTCGCGCTGCGAAGGGCGCTGCTCGGTGCGCTCGACCAGGGCCACGTAGGAGACGTCAAGCTCGCGCGC
>JACCXP010000180.1 GCA_013696905.1 Thermoleophilaceae bacterium | reverse complement strand
CCCCACGGCCGGCGTACTGCTTGCCGCCGCGCGCCCGCCGCTCGTGGCCTTCAACGTGGCTCTCGCGAGCGACGACGTCGGCCTGGCGCGGCGAATCGCCGCCGGGCTGCGCGAGTCGGGCGGGGGGCTCGCCGGCGTGCGGGCAATCGGGCTCTGGCTCGAGCGCCGCGGTCGCGCCCAGGTGTCGGTCAACGTGCACGATCACCGCCGCACGCCGCTGGCGCGTGTCGTCGAGGCGGTGCGCGCCGAGGCCGAGGTGGCAGACACCGAGCTCGTCGGGCTCGCTCCGCGGGCGGCCTTCGAGGGCTTTCCCGCCGACCTGGCGGTGCCCGGCTTCGATCCCGCGCGGCACCTGATCGAGAACGCGTTACGCTGAGTCGGGCGATGGCTCAGACGAGGAGAAAGCGCCGCAAGAAGCACCGCGGCACGCAGGCCGGCACGATCGAGCGCTCGGCCTCTTCGGGGCGCTCGAGCGGCCGTGGCCGCGCCGCGCCGCCAACCGCCAAGGAGCGGCGAGCGGAGCGCCTCGACCGCGAGCCGAGCGTGCGCGGCGCCCTCAACCGCGCGGCCTTCTCCGCGCTCATCTTCGGCGTCCTGCTCTACTTCCTGTTCGACCAGTCCCCGCTTCAGGCGGCGCTGCTGTCGGCCTTCATGCTGGTCGTCTACGTGCCGCTCGGCTACTTCACCGACCGCTTCTTCTACGACCGCCGCCAGCGCAAGAGGAACGCCGTCGAGTGATGGAGGTGCGCATGCTCACCGTCGGGCCGGTGCAGGAGAACTGCTACCTGGTCCGCCGCGACGGGGCGTCGGAGGCCGTGATCGTGGATCCCGGGGAGGAGGCGCCGCGGCTGCTCGCCGCGCTCGATGAGATGGGCGCCCGACTCGCCGCGATCCTGCTCACGCACACGCATTTCGACCACATCGGTGCCGTCGCCCCGGTCGCCGCGGCGACCGGTGCCGAGGTCTGGGTGCCGGAGGGCGAGCGGAGGGTCCTGGCCGACATCATGAGCTACGTGCCGTTCCCGGGCTTCGGGCCGTTCGAGTCCTACGAGGCCGAGCACACGGTGTCGGGCGGCGAGCGGCTCGAGCTCGCGGGCCTCGAGATCGACGTTCTCCCGACCCCCGGCCACTCGCCCGGGCACGTGACCTTCTCGATCCCCGACGAGGACGCAGTCTTCTCGGGCGACGTGCTGTTCCAGGGCTCGGTCGGACGGGTCGACCTTCCCGGTGGCGACTGGCCGACGCTGCTCGACTCGATTCGTCTGCTGATCGACTCGCTGCCCGAAGGCACGACCGTGTACCCAGGGCACATGGGCGTGACGACGCTCGGCGCCGAGCGGGCGAGCAACCCGTTCCTGGCCGAGCTCGCCCGCTAGCCGGTGGCCCAGGCGAAGATCCAGGCCCCTCGGGGCACGCTCGACGTCCTGCCCGAGGACGGCGCTCGCCGCCGCGAGCTCGTCCGGCTCGCCGAGGGGATCTTCGGCCGCGCCGGCTACGGCTACGCGGAGACACCGATCTTCGAGAGCACCGAGCTGTTCGCGCGCGGCGTCGGGGACGCGACGGACATCGTCGAGAAGGAGATGTTCACCTTCGAGGACCAGGGCGGGCGCTCGCTCACGCTGCGCCCCGAGGGCACGGCGGGGGTCTGCCGCGCGTACGTCGAGCACGGACTGCATAAGCGGCCCCAGCCCGTGCGTGTGTGGTACTTGGGACCGTTCTTTCGCCACGAGGCCCCGCAGGCCGGGCGCTACCGCCAGTTCGCGCAGATTGGCGCCGAGGCGCTCGGGTCGGACGACCCGTCGCTCGACGCAGAGCTGATCCTGCTGCTGTCCGAGTTGCTCGAGCGCGCGGGCGCCCGCGGGCTGCGGCTGAGCATCGGCAGCCTCGGCACGCCGGAGACCCGCCGCACCTACTCGGAGGAGCTGCGCGAGCACCTGCGCGAGCGCGAGGACCAGCTCTCAGAGGACGTGCGCGCGCGCCTCGATCGCAACCCGCTGCGCGCCTTCGACAGCGACCATCCAGGCACGCGCGCGGCGGTCGCCGATGCGCCGCGGCTGATCGATCGCCTGGCCGCCGAGGACTCACAGCACTTCACCGAGGTGCGCGGCCTGCTCGACGACGCGGGGCTCGCATACGAGGTCGACGGCACGCTCGTCCGCGGGCTCGACTACTACACGCGGACGGTGTTCGAGTACACGAGTGAGGCGCTCGGCGCCCAGAGCGGCGTGGGCGGCGGCGGCCGCTACGACGGGCTGGTCGAGGAGCTCGGCGGACCCCCCACCCCGGGCGTTGGGTGGGCGGCCGGTGTGGAGCGCATCCTCCTCGCCTCGGGGGAGCGGCCCGACGAGGGGCCGGCGCCCGTCTTCGTGGCCCTGGACGACGGCGGCGACGCCCGCGAGGGCTTCGCGCTCGCCCGCGAGCTGAGGGG
>JACCXP010000143.1 GCA_013696905.1 Thermoleophilaceae bacterium | reverse complement strand
CGCATCCGCAGCGTCGAGCCGATGAAGGACATCCGCCGCGAGGTGGCGGAGCGCACGGGCCGTCCGGCCGGCTCGATCGCGCAGCCGGTCGCCTAGGTGTCGAGCGCGCCCTCCCCCGGCTTCAGGCGGCTCGCCGGCGCGACCGTGGCGGCGACCTTCTTCCTGATCGTGCTCGGCGGCCTGGTCAGGGTCTCGGACTCCGGGCTCGGTTGCGGCCCCGCCGGCAGCGGCCTCGCGGGCTGGCCCCTGTGCCGGGGCGACGTGATCCCGACCCTCGAGCTGCAGACGGTGATCGAGTACGCGCACCGCGCCACCGCTTCCGCGGTCGCGGTGCTGATGCTCGCGCTCGCCTTGTGGGCGCGGCGCGCGCACCGCTCGCAGCGGGGACTCGCCAGGGCGACGCTCGTCGCCTCCGGGCTCGTCATCGCCCAGGGACTGCTCGGGGCACTGACCGTCGAGCTCAACCTCGACGCGCTGCTCGTCGCCCTCCACCTCGGCCTCGCGATGCTGCTGCTCGCGCTCGTGATCTACGTCTGGCGCGCCTCGCGCCCAGACGTGATCGGCGCGCCTCCGGCGGGCGGCGGCGCCCTGCTGCGTCGCCTCGCGACGGCGAGCGCGGCCACGATCCTCCTCACGATCGTGGCCGGGGGCTACATGGCGGGGACCGAGCACAACGGGCGCAGCGACGAGGCGACCACCGCCGGCGCGCACTACGCCTGCGGGACCGACTTCCCGCTCTGCAACGGCTCCCTACTGCCCTTCGGCCAGACCACGCTCGCCGACGTCCACCTGACCCACCGCGCCCTCATGTACCTCGCCTCGGCGCTCGTAGTCGCGCTCGCGGTGGTCGCGCTGCGGCGACGGCCAGATCGGGCGGTCGTGCGCTCGGCCCTTGGCGCGCTAGCGCTCCTGATCGCACAGGTGCTGGTGGGCGCCGCGAACGTGTGGGTGCCGACGGAGTCCGAGCCGCTGATCCTGGTCCACCTCACGCTCGCGACGCTGCTCTGGGCGCAGCTGATCGAGCTGCGCCTGCGCCTCTCGCCGGTGCCTTCGCCACCCCCGCCGGCGCAGCCGGCAGAGCGCCGCGAGGCGCTGGTCGCGTGATGGAGGCGGGCGCCCGCACAAGCGCGCGCGTGACGCGCACCGGGGCCGCCGCCGGCATCCGCCGGGTGCTAGCCGACTATGCGACCCTGACGAAGCCGCGGGTGCAGTCGCTGCTCCTGTTCACGACGATCGCGACGATGTACGTGGCCGGCGATCCATCGCTCGGACTGGTCGCGCTCACCTGCGTCGGGGGGGCGCTCTCGGCCGGCGGCGCGGGGGCGATCAACCACTACTTCGACCGAGACATCGACGCGCTGATGAAGCGAACCGCCGACCGGCCCGTGCCCTCCGGTCGCGTCGCGCCCGGCAGCGCGCTCGCGTTCGGCATCGTGCTCGGTGTCGCCTCGTTCGCGCTGCTGTCGCTGACCGTCAACGTGCTCGCGGCGGTGCTCGCGCTGAGCGGCCTGCTCGGGTACGTGCTGGTCTACACCGTCTGGCTCAAGCGCACGACGCCCCAGAACATCGTCATCGGCGGAGCCGCCGGCGCTGTGCCCCCGCTCGTGGCCTGGGCGGCCGTGACCGGCTCGCTCGAGTGGAGCGCGCTCTACCTGTTCGCGATCGTCTTCTACTGGACCCCGCCGCACTTCTGGGCGCTGTCGCTGCTGATGAAGGACGAGTACGCGCGGGCCGGCGTGCCGATGCTGCCGGTCGTGCGCGGCGAGACCGAGACCCGGCGCCAGATCGTGCTCTACTCCGTGCTGCTCGTCGCCGTTACGCTGCTTCCCTTCGCCGGGCAGCTCTTCGACTGGGCCTACCTGCTCGCCGCGATGACGCTCGGGACGGCCTTCTTGGCGATGGCGCTGCGGCTGCGCCGCCACGCCGACCGCCGCTCGGCGCTGCGCCTGTACCTGTGCTCGCTCGCCTACCTGGCGCTGCTGTTCGCGGCGATGGTGGTCGACGCGCGCCTGATCTAGCTGGTCGGCCCCTTCCCGGACGCCGCGGCCTAGACTCGGACCGTGCCCGCCACCTCCGCGCCGCGCCGAGCGCGCGCGGCCGAATCGTCGCTGCCGCACCCCCGCCCGGGTCCCCGATCGGTCGCGCTGCGCCTGCTCGGCGACGACATGCTCGCCCGCCGGGCGGCGGACGGAGACCAGCAGGCGTTCGCGACCATCTACGAGCGCTACCACCAGCAGCTCTACCGCTACTGCCGCTCGATCGTCCGCGATCCCGACGACGCGAGCGATGCGCTCCAGAACGCCATGGTCAACTCGCTGCGGGCGATGCACCGGCGCCAGCAGGGGTCGCTCAAGGCCTGGCTCTACCGGATCGCACACAACGAGTCGATCTCGCTCCTGCGCCGGCGACGGACGCACGAAGACCTCGGCGAGGTCGCCGAGCGCGAGGCGCTCGCAGTGGGGGCAGACCCCGAGTCGAGCGAGCGGCTGCGTGAGCTGATGGCTGACCTGTCCGAGCTGCCCGTGCGCCAGCGGGGCGCGCTCGTCATGCGCGAGCTGAGCGGGCTCGAGTACCAGGAGATCGGCGATGCCTTCGGCGTGTCGCCTGCGGCGGCCAAGCAGACGGTCTACGAGGCCCGCACCGCCCTGCACGACCAGGCGCTGGGACGCGACATGGACTGCCGCAGCGTCCGCCAGACGCTGTCCGCGGGAGATCGGCGGATGCTGCGCGGTCGCAAGATCGCCGCCCACCTGCGCGACTGCCGCGATTGCCGCGACTTCAACGCGGCGCTCGACGAGCGTCCGCGTGCGCTCGCGGCGATGGCACCGGTGCTGCCGGCCGCGGCCGCTGCAGCGCTGCTGGAAGGAGTCTTGGGGGCCGCGGCCACGCC
>JACCXP010000137.1 GCA_013696905.1 Thermoleophilaceae bacterium | reverse complement strand
TCAGCCTGACGAAGTCGACGCTCACGAGACGGAGCTAGGGCGAGAGGCGCTCGGTGCGCCAGGTCCCGTCGGGCTCGAGCAGGTAGTGCATGCGCTCGTGGAGCCGGTTCGGGCGGCCCTCCCACAGCTCGACCGCCTCGGGGATCAGCCGGTAGCCGCCCCAGTAGGCCGGGCGCGGGACGTCCTCGCCCGGGTGCTCGTCCCCGGCGCGTTCCAGCGCGTGCTCGAGCGACTCGCGCGAGGAGATGGCGCTGCCCTGGCGCGACGCCCAGGCGCCCAGGCGGCTGCCCCGCGGGCGGCTGGCGAAGTAGGCGTCCGACTCCTCCTCGCTCACGCGGACGACGACGCCCTCCAGGCGCACGGCGCGCTGCAGCGGCTGCCAGTACAGCGTCGCCGCCGCCCGCGGGTTCAGCTCCAGCTCGCGGCCCTTGCGGCTCTCGTAGTTGGTGAAGAACTGGACGCCGCGGTCGTCGATGCCCTTGAGCAGGACGATCCGCACGGAGGGCATGCCGTCGGGCGAGGCGGTGGCCAGCGCCATCGCGTTCGGTTCGGCCAGGCCCGCCGCCACCGCCTGATCGAACCACTCCCGGACCCGCTCGAGCGGGTTCACATCGCCATCGCGACGTACTTGATCTCGAGGTACTCGGCGATGCCCTCGGCGCCGCCCTCGCGGCCGAAGCCGGAGGCCTTCACGCCGCCGAACGGGGCCGCCGGGTTGGAGACGATGCCCTGGTTGAGGCCGATCATGCCGGTCTCGAGCTTCTCGCAGACGCGGAACGCGCGCTTGAGGTCGGACGTGTAGACGTAGGAGACGAGCCCGAATTCGGTGTCGTTGGCCGCAGCGATCGCCGCCTCCTCGTCGGAGAAGCCGATCACCGGCGCGACCGGCCCGAAGATCTCCTCCTTGAGCAGCCGCGCGTCGTCGGGGACGCCGCCCAGCACGGTCGGCTCGTAGAAGTAGCCGGCGCCGTCGCCCTCCTGCCCGCCGACGACGACCTGGGCGCCCTTCTGCGTCGCGTCCTGCACCAGCTCGGCGACCTTGCCGCGCTGGTCGGCGTCGATCAGCGGGCCGACCTTCACGTCGGGCTCCGTACCGCGGCCGACCTTCATGTCGCCGAGCTTGGCGGCGAGCTTCTCGGCGAACTCGTCCTGCAGCGCGTCGGCCACGTGGAAGCGGTTGGCGGCCGTGCACGCCTCGCCGATGTTGCGCATCTTGGCCAGCACGGCGCCCTCGACCGCGGCGTCGACGTCGGCGTCGGCGAACACCAGGAACGGGGCGTTGCCGCCGAGCTCCATCGAGGTGCGCAGCAGCCCCTCGGCGGACTGCTCGACCAGCTTGCGCCCGACCTCGGTCGAGCCCGTGAACGTGAGCTTGCGCAGCCGCGGGTCGCCGATGATCGGCTTGGAGACGTCGCTCGAGGACTTCGAGGTGAGTACGTTGAGCACGCCGGCCGGCAGCCCTGACTCCTCGAGGATCTGCGCCAGCGCGTTCATCGAAAGCGGCGTCTGCTGCGCCGGCTTCATCACCATCGTGCAGCCGGCGGCGATCGCCGGGCCGATCTTGCGCGTGCCCATCGCCATCGGGAAGTTCCACGGCGTGATCAGCAGGCACGGTCCGACGGGCTGCTTCATGGTCAGCACACGGCCGGCGCCGTTCGAGGCCACGTGGTAGCGGCCCTCCACGCGCACCGCCTCCTCCGAGAACCAGCGGAAGAACTCGGCCGCGTAGGCGATCTCGGCGGCGGACTCCTTCACGGTCTTGCCCATCTCGAGCGTCATCAGCGTCGCAAGCTCGTCGGTTCGCTCGACGATCGCCTCGAACGCGCGGCGCAGGATCTCGCCGCGGTCGCGGGGCGGGGTAGCCGCCCACTCGGTCTGCGCCCCGACGGCCGCGTCGAGCGCCGCCATCGCATCATCGGGCGTCGCGTCAGCCACGGCGCACAAGGCCTCGCCGGTCGAGGGATCCTCGACCTCGAGCGTCTCGCCCCCGCTCGCGTCGCGCCACTCGCCGCCGATGTAGAGCTGCTTCTTGACGCCGTCGACGACTGCCTGCTCACCGGTGATCGTGCTCATCGCTCACTCCTAGCGTTGCGGGGAACTACATCGCGACGGTCTCAGTACCCAGTTCCTCGGCGATCGCCACATCGATCGAGTAGTCGATCGGCAGCACAATCAGCGACGGCAGCTCGGCCGCGAGCGCCCGGCGCAGGGCCCCTGAGAAGTCCTCGACCGACTCGCAGCGCCAGGCCGGCATGCCGAAGGCCTCGGCGAGCTTTACGAAGTCCGGGTTCTGGAAGTCGACGCCGAAGTGGCGGCCGAACTTCTTGTCCTGCTTCCAGACGATCGAGCCGTACTGGTGGTTCTCCCAGATGACCGTGACGAACGGGGTCTTCAGGCGCACGGCGGTCTCGAGTTCCTGGCAGTTCATCAGGAAGCCGCCGTCGCCGTTGACCGACACGACGTTGCGGTCGGGATGCACGAGCTTGGCGGCGATCGCCGCGGGCAGCGCGAAGCCCATCCCGGCGAGGCCGTTCGCGATCAGCACGGTGTTCGGCTCGTGCGCCGGGAACATGCGGCCAATCCACAGCTTGTGCAGTCCGACGTCCGAGATCAGGATGTCGTCGCGCCCGAGCGCCTTGCGGATCTCGTACAGCGCGCGCGGAGGCTGCATCGGGAAGTGGTCGTCGTCCTTCGCCTGCTCGAAGCGCCCCATGACGATGTCGTGCAGGCGGCGCGATCCGCCGCCGCTCGAGACCCCGCCGCACTCGCGCGCAAGCTCGGTGAGGATGAACGCGATGTCGCCGACCAGGTCGACCTCGGTCGAGAAGTGCTCGTCGACCTCCGAGGACACGGTGTCGATGTAGACGATCCGCTTGTCGCCGTCGGGGTTCCAGTGGTCGGGCGCGTGCTCGACCAAGTCGTAGCCGACGGCGATCACGACATCGGCGTCCTCGAACCCCGCGAGCGCGTAGTCGCGCGACTGCAGGCCGACCGTGCCGAGCGAGCGCTCGTCCTGGTAGTCGACGAGGCCCTTGCCCATGAACGTGGAGGCCACCGGGATGCCGGTCACCTCGCTGAAGTTGCGCAGCTCCGGAGCCGCGCCGACCCGCGCGACCCCGTTGCCGGCGAGCACGACCGGATCGGCGGCGGCGCAGATCACCTCGGCTGCCTGGCGCAGCTCGTCGGGGGAGGGCTCGGGGCGGCGGATACGCCCGCTCACCGGCAGCGGCACGGCGTCGAGCTGCGCGGCCATGACGTCTTCCGGCAGCTCGATGTGGCTCGGGCCCGGCTTCTGGGCCTGGGCCATCTTGAAGGCCTTGCGGACGACCTCGGGGACGATCCGCGGGTGGGTCACGCGCGCGTTCCACTTCGTGATCGGCTGCATCAGCCGCACGATGTCGAGGTACTGGTGTGACTCCTTGTGCATTCGCTCGAGGTCGCCCTGACCGGTGAGCGCGACGAGCGGGGCGCGGTCGAGGTAGGCGTCGGCGACCGCGGTCACGAGGTTGGTGGCGCCCGGCCCGAGCGTGCCGAGGCAGACGCCCGCGCGTCTCGTCAGGCGCCCGTAGACGTCCGCCATGTAGGCGCCGCCCTGCTCGTGGCGGACGGGGACGAACTCGATCGAGGAGTCGGCGAGCGCCTCGTTGAGGTCGAGCGTCTCCTCGCCCGGGATGCCGAACACGTGCGAGACGCCCTCGGCCTCGAGGCACTCGACGAACACTTCCGACGCTTTGCGAGAGGCCACGGTGCGCGTATGACTCTACAAGCCGACCCCGGGCGTCCGTAGCATCGTTTTGCGCGACCCTCGCCGTCCGACGCTGTTCTAGCGCCCACATGCGCCGCCTGCTTCTGCTCACAGCCCTGCTGACCCTGCTCGCGCCGGCCGCGGCGGGCGCCGCGACGCGCCACGTCGTGCGCGGGGCGGGCTACGGGCACGGCATCGGCATGAGCCAGTACGGCGCGTTCGGCTTCGCCAAGCAGGGTCGCGGCTACCGCGACATCCTCGGTCACTACTACAGGGGCACGCAGATCTCCCCCGCCGACACGCAGACGATCCGCGTGCTGCTCCAGGGCCCCCGCCGTGAGGTCACCTTTACGGGCGCGACGAGCGCCGGCGGGGGCGAGGCGCTCGACCCCGACCTCGCCTACGCGGCGCGACCGACGCTGCGGGGCGTCGAGCTGCACCGCGC
>JACCXP010000114.1 GCA_013696905.1 Thermoleophilaceae bacterium | reverse complement strand
GTCGACCCCGATCGCGTCGGCGACGAGCAGCTCCGCGTCGAGGCGCGGCGTGTCACAGCCAGCGGCCTCGAGCGCGGCCGCCCCGGCGACGACCGCGGCGCCCGCGGTCTCGGTCACACCGCGGCCGCGCCGGCCTCGAGCTTGCGGCGCTTCTCGTCGGCCTCGAGCGCGGCGGTGAACTCGTCGAGCTCGCCGGCGAGCACGGCCTCGAGGTTGTTCTTCGTCAGCTTCACTCGGTGGTCGGTCACGCGGTCCTGCGGGAAATTGTACGTGCGGATCTTCTCCGCGCGCTCGCCGCTTCCGACCTGCGAGCGGCGGTCCGCGGAGAGCTCCTCCTGGCGGGCGGCAAGCTCGAGCTCGTAGAGGCGGGCGCGCAGCACCCGCATCGCCTTGTCGCGGTTCTGCAGCTGCGACTTCTCGTCCTGCATCGCCACCACGAGGCCGGTCGGGCGATGCGTGATGCGCACCGCCGAGTCAGTCGTGTTGACCGACTGCCCGCCCGGGCCCGAGGAGCGGTAGACGTCGATCTGGAGGTCGTTCGGATCGACCCGCACCTCGACCTCCTCGGCCTCGGGGAGCACGGCGACGGTTGCCGTGGACGTGTGGATGCGCCCCTGGGACTCCGTGTCCGGGACGCGCTGCACCCGATGCGTGCCACCCTCGAACTTGAAAACGCTGAACGCTCCATGGCCCTTGACCGCGAACGTGTAGTCGCCGTCTGACAACGACAGTGGCTCGGGCTTGAAGCGCCGGCGCTCGGCGTAGCGGGTGAGCATCCGGTAGATGTCGCCCGCGAACATGCCGGCCTCCTCGCCGCCGGCCCCTGCTCGCACCTCCACGATGACGTTCTTGTCGTCGGCCGGGTCGGGCTCGACCATCGCGAGGCGGATCTCCTCGTCGAGCTCACGCAGGCGAATGTCCGAGGCCTCGAGCAGCGCACGGAAGTCGGCATCCTCGCCGTCCTCGGAGAGCAACTCGCGCGCGCCGGCCGCGTCACTCGCGGCCTGGCGATACTCGTGGGCGAGCAGGTGCGCGTGCTCGAGCGAGTGATAGTCGCGCCCGACCTGGGCGTAGCGCTCGCGATCGGCGATCACCGCGGGGTCTGACATCAGCCGCGACAGCTCCTCGAAGCGACTCTCTATCTGACTGACGAGTTGCTCGATCATGGCCGATCGAGCTTATGTGCTCGCCCCCGAGATCGGCGCCGGCGCCGCCTTCGGCCGCGAATCGGCCGGCGCGCCCTCAATCCCAGACCGCAGACGAGACCGCCACGTAGACGAAGAGGGCGAGCATCACCATCAGGACCGTGGCGAGCGTCGCGTGCCAGGCCATCTGGCGACGGCCGGCGCGCCGCGATCGCCGGCGGCGCTGGACGAACTCCGGTCCCAACATCCGGGCCATCGCCTGCTCGCTCAGGCCGAGGTCGTTCTCGACGCAGTGACGGCGAAGGCCCTCCGGATCGCGAACGCGAACGAGGTCGGCATGGTACGTGTCGGCCAGGCGCTCGATCCGCCGCGCGTAGTCGGGCTGTGCGGTGCGCTCGAACAGCACGAGCGCGTGGGGCCGCGCGTACTCGGCGCGGAAGCCGCTGTCGTGGACCTCGACGCTTCCCCACGCCTCGACGATGCCGATCGCGTGCACGGCCGACGGGTTGCCGGGGTCCTTCCGGAGCGCCCAGGAGAGCTCGCGCACGGAGTCTTCGCCCGGGTGGAAGGCGTAGATCCCACAGCTGCACTCGGCCGAGGGCGGCTGGTGATCGGCGGACGCGAGACAGCGCGCCTCGATCGCATCTCCCCCCGACGGCCAACGAACGCCGGTGAACGGGGCCTCGAGGCCGTCTTCCCCCTCCATCGCCGCCACGGCCCAGCTTCGCAGGCCATAGACCGTGCCCGGCACGAGCGGTGTGTCCGCCCCCGAGGAGGTCGTCATAACCGCGAGCCTACTTAGGCGACCACTTCCATGCCGACTCTGTCCTCCTCGGAGGCTGCGAGCGGATCCTCGACGGCCAGCACGGCCTCGAGCGCCGCGATCGCGACGGCGAGCTGCGGCAGGTCTGGCTCGCGCGTCGTGAGGCGCTGTAGCTGCATCCCCGGCCACATCAGCACGCGCGCCCACGCCTTCGTGCGGTTGCGCCCGAACAGCTTGATCACCTCGAAGGCGATGCCGGCGACGAGCGGGATTCCGAGCACGCGCGAGAGCAGCAGCCAGTACCAGGCCGGCGTGCCGAGCGGGGCGAAGACGAAGATCGCGACGATCATCACGATCAGCAGGAAGGAGGTGCCACAGCGCGGGTGCAGGCGCGAGAAGGTCTGCGCGTTCTCCGGCGTGAGCGGCAGGCCGGCCTCGTAGCAGGAGAACGTCTTGTGCTCGGCGCCGTGGTACTCGAACACCCGTTGCAGGTCGCTCATGCGCGAGATCAGCCACAGGTAGGCGAGGAAGATCGCGATCCGGATCACCTTCTCGACGATCACGAACACGAGCGAGTTGGGCAGAGAGTCCCGGAACAGCGACGTGATCCCTGCGGGCAGGAGGAAGAAGAGCCCGATGCCGAGCATCAGCGAGACGGCAATCGTGATTCCCCAGGCGCGCCCGCCGATCTCCTGCTCATCCTCGTCGAGCTGGGCGTTGGCCGAGATGCCGAGCGCCTTGAAGCCGATCGCCATCGATTCGGCGAGCGCCACGACGCCGCGCACGATCGGCAGGCGCAACGCGCGGTGACGGCGGTTCCAGGCGACGAGCGGCTCCGTGGTGAGCTCGATCTCGCCTTCGGCGGCCTCCGTCGGCTCGAGGCCGTTGTCGTGGCTCTCGAGCTGCTCGGATGAGGGCTTGCGCACGGCGACGGCCCACGTCGAGACACCGCGCATCATCACGCCCTCGAGCACGGCCTGGCCGCCGATCGGAGCGTCGCGGCGCGCCTGCTTGGTCGCGCTGGCCCCGTCAGTGCTGGCGGCGACGGCGCCGCTGCGATCCGAGTCGCTCACCTTCCTGATGCTATCGGCGCGGGCTGCCCGTCCCTGGAGCCCGGCGCCTGCCTAGCGGCGGCGCTGGGCCGCGCGGCGGCGGAAGCGCTCGACGCGACCGCCGGTGTCGATCAGCTTCTGCTTGCCGGTGTAGAACGGGTGGCAGGCGGAGCAGATCTCGACGTTCATGTCGCCCTTGGTGGAGCGCGTCGTGAACTCGTTGCCACACGCGCAGCGCACGTGCGACTCGATGTACTCCGGGTGAATGCCGGTCTTCATGTGGTGGATTCTAGCGATGGCGGGGCGGCGTCCCCGGCGGCCGACAGCGCTCTTATGAGCCGCGGCAGCAGCTCGGCGAGCTCGCCGACGACGCCCATGTCGGCCCACGCGAAGATCGGCGCCCCGGCGTCGCGGTTGATCGCCAGGACGGCGCCCGCCGCCTGCACGCCGACGCGGTGCTGCGTCGCTCCCGAGACGCCGCAGGCGACGTAGAGACGCGGCGACACGGCCTTGCCGGTCTGCCCGACCTGCGCGCTGTAGGGGTACCAGCCGGCATCGACCGCCGCGCGCGTGGCCGCGACCACGCCGCCGAGCGCGCTCGCGAGCGCCTCGAGGTCACGGAATCCCTCGGCGCCGCCGACCCCCCGACCGCCGGCCACGATCACCTCGGCCTGACCGAGGTCGAGCTCCGGCCCACGCCGCTCGCCTCGGCGCAGCATCCGTGCCCTGTTCGCCCACGGCGAGGGCTCATGGACGACGTCGCTCACCGTCGCGCTCGATCCGTCGTGCTCGACGGCGGCAAAGGCGCCGCGGCGCCCGATCACAACCCCCGGCCGCCCGACGTAGCCGACCCGTACCCGCGCCGAGTCTCGAAGCGCCGAGCGAAGCACGACGAGATCGCCGCTCCCGGTCAGGCGCGCCTCGATCACCTCCATCGTCACGCCGCCGCCGAGGCGTGCGGCGAGCGCGGCGCCGATCTCGACGCCGAGCAGGCCGCCGCCGAACAGCGCGTAGCGGTAGGGGCCGCGGCGCATGACCGAGGCGATCGCGTCCACAGCCGGCTCGGCG
>JACCXP010000111.1 GCA_013696905.1 Thermoleophilaceae bacterium | reverse complement strand
CCGTCCGGCCGGCCCGCGGTGGGCCGATCCCCGCCGCCGGCTCTGTCCTCGCCGGCACGGGCGACGGCGCCGAGTGGCTGCACCGGCACGCCGTCGCCGGTCGAACGCTTGCGGTCAGCGCCCGGATCAGTGCCGGTCGCGAGCCGCTCTCCGGTCCGGTCGACGTGATCAACGGCGGACCGCGGCTGCTGCAAGGCGGATCCGCGCGCATCACCGCCTTCGCCGAGGGCTTCCACTGGCCCGAGAGCCCGGAGTTCTTCTACCGCTTCGGCGTTCGCCGCAATCCGCGCACGCTCGCCGGCGTCAGGCGCGACGGCGACCTGGTGCTCGTCGCGATCGACGGGCGGCGGCCGGGCGTGAGCGTCGGTGCGAGCTTCGAGGAGAGCGCTGGCGTGCTGCGCGCGCTCGGGGCGAGCGACGGCGTCAACCTCGACGGCGGCGGCTCGACGGGGATGACGGTCGGGTCGGCGCTCGTGAGCACGCCCTCCGACAGCACCGGCGAGCGGCCGCTCGGCGACGCGCTCGTGATCACACCACGATGACAGTCGGGCTCGCGCCCGGAGGAGAGACGATGACCGAGCCGGACCACTCGCGTCTCCGCAGCCTCGCACTGCTCACCTGCGCGCTTGTCGCGCTCGCGACGGCGGCGGGGGCCGCGCCCGCCGCGGCGCAGCAGACGACGGTCGTCCGCACGATCCAGGATCGTGACCGCGACAACCGGCTCGAGCCGGCGCCCGGCGAGCCGTACGTCGTCCGTCCGGAGCTCGGTCAGGCCACCCCCGGCCGTGAGCAGCGCCGCCAGTCGCGCGTCTTCTTCGGGCAGTTCACCGACATGCACGTGGTCGACGAGGAGTCGCCGCTGCGCGTCGAGTTCCTCGATCGCTTCGGGCCACCGTTCACCTCGGCATACCGCCCGCACGAGGGCGTCACGCCGCAGGTGCTCAACGAGATGGCGGCGCAGATCCGCAATACGACGAGCCCGGCGACGCGCCGGCGGCTCGAGCTGGTGATGACGACCGGCGACAACACCGACAACACCCAGCGCAACGAGACCCGCTGGATGATCGACGTGATGGACGGGGGCACGCAGGTGAACCCGAACTCAGGCGTCGAGGGGAGTTGCGGCACCACCCCCGACGGCAAGCTCTACGACGGCGTGCGCGGCGGCAACGAGTACTACGAGCCCGACTCGAGCGCCACGCCGGGCGCCGACAACGAGGACGGACCCGGCTACTCGCCCGACCAGGCAGAGAACCAGCGCGAGGCGCAGCGCTCGAACGCGGTGCGCGACTTCCCGGGGCTGTTCGAGAGCATGAACCGTCCCTTCCGTGCCACCGGCCTCGGCCTGCCGTGGTACGGCATCTTCGGCAACCACGACGCGCTCGTGCAGGGCAACCAGCCGCGCAACCCGGCGCTCGAGGCGGTCGCCACGGGGTGCGTCAAGGTGAACAGGCTCTCGCCCGGCACAGAGTCGACCGTTCGCGGGCTCGCCGGCTCGGGCGCGCGACCCGAGGAGCTGCCCGGCCTAGACGCGGTCAGCGCGGAGCTGATCCGCGCCGCGGCCGATCCGCAGGGCTTCGGTGGCACCGCCGTGGTCGTGCCCCCGGACCCTCAGCGCAAGCCGCTGCGCAAGAGCGAGTACATCCAGGAGCACTTCAACACGCGCGGCACACCGGCCGGTCACGGCTTCACGGCGGAGAACGTGGCCACCGGCCAGGGCAACTACGCGTTCCGGCCGAAGCCGGGTGTGCGCTTCCTCGTGCTCGACTCGGTCGCCGAGGCCGGTGGGCCGAACGGAAACATCGACGAGGGCCAGTTCCAGTGGATCCACCGCCAGCTGGTGGAGGCCGAGGCGGCGCGCGAGGTCGTGATGGCCTTCGCGCACCACTCGCTGCGCACGATGGACATGCCGCCGGTCAGCCCCTTCGGGGTCGGCGACCAGGGCGGCGACTACGACCCGCAGGTCCACTACGGGGAGAAGGCCTCGGGCGAGCCGACCCCGCGCCCGTGCGTGCTGACCGACCCGGCTACTCCCCCGACGCCCGACGAGACGCTGCGCTGCCTGTTCCTGCGCCACCGCAGCGTTGTCGGGTTCGTGGTCGGCCACGAGCACCTCAACCGGGTCGCCCCGAACGAGCGCCGCCCCGGCACCGGCCCGGCGGAGGGCGGCTTCTGGGAGCTCACCACCGCTGCTCACATCGACTGGCCCCAGCAGTCGCGGACGCTCGACCTCGTCGACAACGCCGACGGCAACCTATCGATCTTCGCGACGATGATCGACCACAGCGCGCCGCCGAACCCGGGGGGCGCTCCGGCGCCTGCGGGCGGTCAAGGGGCGGCCGGGCAGTCGCCTCAGCGTCTGGCCTCGATCTCGCGCGAGCTCTCGTACAACGACCCCGACGCCGGCAACGGCGAAGACGGTCGCGCCGATGCCCGCGGCGGGCGCGACGATCGCAACGTGGAGCTGGTCGTGAGAAACCCCTACGGCGGAGGCTGAGTCCTCCGCTTCACAAGTCTGTATCCACTTGGTAACCGCTCGTTCACGGGCCGGCGGCCGGAAGCAAGGAGGCTCGCGCCCTTGACGAGCTTGCAGTCATTCACGTCGCGACGCACCGGCGCGATCATGCGGCTCGGCGAGCTAGAGGTTCGCCCGGACGAGCTTCAGGTGCTGGCAGGGAGCCGGCGAGTCGGGCTGACGACGCGTGAGTTCCAGGTCTTCCTGGTGCTCGCCGAGCGGTGCGATCGCGTGGTGCTGCGCCCCGACATCTACGAGCTCGTCTGGGGCGGGCGAATGAGCCGCCGCGACCGCTCCGTGGACGTGTTCGTGCGCCGCGTGCGCGGCAAGCTCAGCATCGCCTCGCCCGGGTGGGCGTACATCCACACCCACTTCGGGATCGGCTACCGGTTCTCGCCCGAGCGCATCGGCGACTGACCGTGCGCGCACGTTCTCCAGTCCGTATCCACTTCTTCTCCAGACAAGAACGCTTTCTTCACTCGCCGGACTCGAGACCCGCGGATACTCGCGGCCGTTTCCAGCCCAGTATTGGACAGCTCGAAAGGAGTCCGTCTGTCATGAGAAGCAAACGTCTACTTGGGGTGCTAGGCGCCGTAGGGACCCTTGCGGTCCTGCCGGCGGCCGCGGACGCTCAGTCGCGAGGCACTGTCACCATCAGCGGCTCGACCTCGGTCTTCCCGCTGATGCAGCCGCTCGCCCGCGCCTACGTGCGCTCGGAGGGCCGCGGCACCCGCTTCCGGATCGCACAAGGCGGGTCGGATGTCGGCGTCGCCGACGCCGCCGCCGGCCGCGTGACACTCGGCATGTCGTCTCGGGACCCGCGCGCCGGGGACCCGGGAGGAATCGTCTTCAGTCGAATCGCGCGCGACGCTGTCTGCGTGATCACGAATTCGGCCAACCGCGTCTCGAACATCTCACAGCAGCAGGTGCAGGGCCTGTTCGGGGGGACTATCCGCGACTTCGGTGCCGTCGGCGGCTCGGGCGGCGTCGATGTGGTCGTCCGCTCCGCGCCCTCCGGTACCCAGGATGCCTTCCAGAGCCTGTTCCTGGGCAGCACGCGACCCACGAGCACCGCCCAGACGGTGGCCTCGAACGGACTCGTCCAGCAGGCCGTTCGCTCGAACCCGCGCGCGGTCGGCTACGTGTCGCTCGCCTTCACCCGCGGCGTCAACGTGGCGAGCTACCAAGGAGTCGCGTGCACGTTGCGCAACGCCCGCTCGGGTCAGTACCCCGGCACGCGCAACTTCTTCGTGGTCTCCCGGGGCCGCCCGCGCGGGGCGGCGCTTGCCTTCTACCGCTGGATCCGTCGCGACCGCGACGCCCAGCGCATCATCGCCGACGGCTACGTGCCGCTGCGCTAGGTGGCTTAAGGGAGAAGTTGGGAGCGCCACGCGCCACACGCCGGAGGCGGACCTGGTCGGACCAGCGCGTCGAGCTGATGCTTGGCGCGCTGGCCTGTCTGGTGCTGCTCCTGATCGGGACGATGGTCGCGATGGTGCTCTACACGGCGTGGCCGTCCTTTCGGAGCAACGGCCTTGCGTGGTTCGGCGCCGGCGCCCCGAACCAGGGACAGCTAGACGACATCTTCAACTCGCCGGCTAACCCCGCCGCCTACCAGTACGAGCTGCGCGCCTGGCCGATGATCTGGGGCACGCTCCTGACGACCGCCGGCGCGGTCGCGGCGGCGCTAACGATTTCGCTGCTGTCGGCCATCTTCATCGTCGAGTTCGCGCCACCCCGGATCAAGCGGGTGATCGAGCCGGTCGTGCGCCTGCTCGCCGCGGTGCCCTCGGTCGTCTACGGCCTCGTGGGAGTGCTCGTGCTCGTGCCGTTCGTCGGCAACCTGCTCGTCAGCGAGCGGCGCAAGGCCGAGGTGCAGTACGTCGTTCAGCTCACCGGCGACTCGCTGCTCGTGGCCGTGCTGATCCTCACCTTCATGATCACGCCGATCATGGTCGCGATCATGGTCGACGCCCTGCGTGCGGTGCCGAGGTCGTGGATGGAGGGCTCGGCGGCGCTCGGGGTCAACCGCTGGCGCACGATCTGGAAGATCGGGGTGCGTGCGGCGCGTCCAGCGATCGTGGCCGGCGTGGTGCTCGCGACCGCGCGCGCGATCGGCGAGGCGATCATGCTCGCGATGGTCTCGGGCTCTTGGTTCGCGCCCAACCCGCTCGATGGCTTCACGTTCCTCGTCGAGCCGACGCGTCCGCTGGCCGCCTCGATCGTCTTCTACCTCGAGGGGCGCACGGTGCCGCCACTCGGCCAGACGCTCGCCGCGATCGCGGCCGTGCTGCTGATCTCGAGCCTGTTCCTGTCGCTGGCCGGCTGGGCGGCGAAGCAGCCGCTCAAGCGCTACGGCATCGTCTAGATGAGCGTCGAGGCTCCGAACCGCGCGCTTGGGGACGCGGGTCCTACCCGCCCGATGGAGTCGAGCGCCACCTGGCCGCGGGCGGATCGCGTCGGGCTCGGGCTTGCCTGGGCGGCCGGGATGCTGCTGTGCGTGGTCGCCGGGGCGATCGTCCTCTACATGCTCTTCAGGGGTCTTCAGTATCTGAGCTTCGAGCTGCTGGTCACGCGTCCCGAGGTGGCGAACGACCAGAGCCGGTCGGGAGGCTTCCTCGATCCGATCATCGGCACGCTGATGCTGACCGTGCTCGGCACGATCATCGCGGCACCGCTCGGCGTCGCCGCCGCCGTCTGGCTCAGCGAGTACGGGCGCCCGTCCTGGCTCGCCCGGCTGGTCGAGTCGGGCATCGAGGTAGTGGCCGGGACACCGAGCATCGTGCTCGCGATCTTCGGGCTGCTCATCTTCTCGCAGCCGCTGTTCGCGTTCCTCTCGTTCACGGCGGAGGGGAACGCCGTCTTCGGGCGCTCCTTCCTCGCGGCCGGCGCGATGATCTCCTTGATCGCGCTGCCGTTCGTCGTCGGCGCGACACGCGAGGCCCTGAACGCGATCCCGAGCCACGTGCGCGAGGCCTCGTACGCGCTCGGCAAGACCAAGGCGGCCACGATCCGGCGCGTGCTGCTGCCGGCGGTGCGGCCCGGGATCGGCACCGGCACGGCGCTCGGCATGGGCCGCATCGCGGGGGACACCGCGATCCCGATAGCGCTGCTTGGTGCCACCCTGCAGCTCCAGGCCGTGGACGGCCCGCTCGGCACGCTGCGCGGCACGGGAGGCACGCTCACGACGTACGTCTACGGCAACTCCCCGGCCGGCGAGGGCAACGCTCCCGAGAAGGCCTACGCCGCGGCGTTCGTGCTGCTGCTGGTCGTCGTGCTGCTCAACTTCGGCGTCGACCTGATCTCGAGGAGGAGGCAAGTCACCTCGTGGACCCGCTGACTCCGCCGCACGCGGCGCCCCTGCCTCCGCCGATCCGCCGTATCGCGGTGGACCGCAGCCCGACCACGGTCGCCGCCCCTGCCGCCGCGACGAACGGACATGGACACGGGCAGCCCTCCGGCATCGTCGGGGGCGGCCGGCACGCGCAGCGCGCCGGTCGCGCGGGCGTCGAGCGCATGCGTCTCGAGGATCTCTCGATCTCCTACGGGCGGAAGCTGGCGGTCAACCGGGTCTCCCTGCCCGTGCGTCAGGGCGAGGTCCTCGCCCTCATCGGTCCGTCCGGCTGCGGCAAGACGACGCTGCTGCGCTCGCTGAACAGGCTGATCGAGCTGACCCCGACGGCCTCGCGCGAGGGCCGGATCATGCTCGACGACCAGGACGTCGACCGGATGGAGGTCACGCACCTGCGCCGGCGCGTGACGATGGTCTTTCAGCAGCCGAACCCGTTCCCGATGAGCATCTTCGACAACATCGCCTACGGGCTGCGCGAACAGGGCTCGAGCAGGCCGCGGCGTGAGGAGCTCGAGCCTCAGGTGATCGACGCGCTCGAGCGCGCCGGGCTCTACGGCGAGGTCTCGGAGAACCTCGACCATCCGGCGTTGCGCCTGTCCGGGGGGCAGCAGCAGCGGCTGTGCATAGCCCGCGCCCTTGCGGTGCGGCCCGAGGTGTTGCTGCTCGACGAGCCCGCCTCGGCGCTCGACCCTCGCTCCACGGCCAGGATCGAGGACCTGTTGGTCAAGCTCCGCGACGAGGTGGCGATCGTGATCGTCACCCACAACCTGCAGCAGGCGTTCCGGATCGCCGACCACGTTGCCTTCATGTACCTCGGCGAGCTGGAGGAGTATGCGCCGACCGACCAGATGTTCGGCGCGCCGCGGACACAGCGCTCGCGTGACTACGTCAGCGGGGCCTTCGGTTGAGCCCGCTCGTGCCCGTGGCGCTCGGGGCGCTGCTGCTGCTCACCGGCTGCGAGTCCTCGAAGACGAAGAGCGCGCGGCTCGCCAAGGGTGCCGAGGAGATCGCCAATCGCCGCGGGATCGTCGTCAAGCGCCAGAACCCCGACGTGAAGGTCCTCGACACAGCCGTGATCGAGGACGAGAACGGCGCCGCCGCCGTCGTCGCGATGCGCAACGTCTCGAGCCGTCCGCTCGTGGGCTTGCCGGTGTCGATCGATGTCAAGGGCGGAGGTGGGAAGAGCGTCTTTCGCAACGACCAGCCGGGGCTCGCCCCCGGCCTCGCCCAGGCGGCTCTGGTTGCCCCGGGCGGAGAGCTCGAGTGGGTGCACGACCAGATCGTCCCGACCGACCGAGCGAGGTCCGTCGCCGCGAAGGTAGGCGATCCGGCGTCACGGTCGACTCCGTCGACGCCACGCATCCAGCTCTCCGCGCCACGGATCGAGGATGACCCGGTCAGCGGCGCGTCGGCCGAGGCGTACGCCACCAACCGCTCGAAGATCGCCCAGCGTGAGATCGTGATCCACGCGGTGGGCCGCAAGGGCGGGCGCATCGTCGCGGCCGGCCGGGCGCAGATCAAGCGGCTGCGCCCCGGGCGGCGCACTCGCTTCGAGGTCTTCTTCATCGGCAATCCCCGTGGCGCGAAGGTCACCCTGTCGGCGCCGCCCACGACGCTCAAGTGAGGAACTGAATGGCCACTCAGGAGATTGTCCCGACGCCCGCCCTCGGTGAGCCCGGCGAGCCGTGCGCGGGCTGCGGCATGCCGCTCGCAGAGGACCAGCGCTACTGCCTGAAC
>JACCXP010000070.1 GCA_013696905.1 Thermoleophilaceae bacterium | reverse complement strand
GCGCTGGAAAGTGCTTCGCCTGCCTGTGCGAGGACGTCACGACCAAGGAGATCGCGCAGAGCGTCGCCGAGGGCTTCGACTCGATCGAGCTCTCGAAGCGCTACACGACCGTGACGATGGGCCCGTGCCAGGGGCGCATGTGCCAGCTCCCGTCGATCCGCCTGATGGCCAAGGAGACCGGCCAGGATCTCGACGCGGTCGGCACGACGACTGGGCGCCCGCCGTGGTCGACGATCCCGCTCGGCGCGCTGGCCGGCCGTCCGATCGAGCCGGCCAAGCGCTCCTCCATCCACGCCATTCACCGCGAGCTCGGTGCAAACGTGATGTGGGCCGGCGACTGGCGCCGCGCCTACGACTACGGCGATCCCGCCGGCGAGGCGCGCTCGGTCCACGAGGCCGCCGGGCTGATCGACGTCTCGACGCTCGGCAAGCTGATCGTGCGCGGCCGCGAGGCCGGCGCCTTCCTCGACCGCCTCTATCCGAACCGCATCTCCAACCTCGAGGTCGGACGGATCCGCTACGGCGTGCTCGGCTCCGACGCCGGCCGGATCATGGACGACGGCACGATCTGCCGCCTCGACGAGCAGTCCTTCTACGTGACCACGACCTCGAGCGGCGCGGGGGCCGTCGAGGAGTGGTTCTCCTGGTGGCTCGCCGACTGGCGCATGGACGTGCACATCACGGACGTGACGGGCGCGCTCTGCGCGGTCAACCTGGCCGGCCCCGAGGCGCGCGCGATCATGTCCCAGCTGACCGAGCTCGACTGCTCGAGCGAGGGCTTCGGGTACCTCGACGGCAAGCGCGCGCGCGTCGCCGGTGTCGACTGCCTGATCCTGCGGATCGGCTTCGTCGGCGAGCTCGGCTACGAGATCCACTATCCCGCCGCCCACGGCGAGCACGTCTGGAAGGCGATCATGGGCGCGGGCTCCGGGCGCGGGATCCGGCCCTTCGGCCTCGAGCCCCAGCGCGTGCTGCGGCTCGAGAAGCTGCACATCCTCGTCGGACAGGACACGGACTCCGAATCGACCCCGTACGGGGCGGCGATGCCCTGGATCGTCAAGCTCGACAAGGAGAGCGACTTCATCGGTCGCTGGGCGCTCACCGCCGCCGCCGAAACGGAGCTCGAGACCGCGCTCGTGGGCTTTCGGGTCGCGGGCGGCAGTGTGCCCACCGAGGGCGCGGCCGTGATGGTGAACGGGGACATGGCCGGCCGCGTCACGAGCTCGCGCTACAGCCATGAGGTCGGTCAGGCGATCGGCATGGCCTGGGTGCCCGCGCGCCTCGCGGCGGACGGTGCCACGATCACGATCGCCGACGACGGCCACAGGCTGGAGGCAGAGGTCACGACGAAGCCGTTCTACGACCCGGACGGGGAGCGGCTGCGCTCGTGAGCTTCGAGTTCCTGACCGTCGAGCGAAGTGGCAGCGCGGACGGCGCCGTGCCCGTCGCCCTGAGCCCGTTCGCGCGCCTGCAGGAGGCGGCCGGCGGCCGCCTCGAGGTCCGCGACGGCTGGCGGACGGCCGCGACCTACGGCCCGCCCGAGTCGGAGCTCGAGGCTTGCCGCTCGCGCGTCGGGGTCGTCGATCGCTCGGCGCTCGGAAAGCTCGAGCTCCAGGCGCCCGAGGCAGAGCTCAGCGCGATCGCGGCCGAGGTCTCAGAGGGCGTCGAGCTGTCGTGCGAGCGGGCGACGCGCGCGAGTGGCGCCTGGTGGTGCTCGCCGAGCCCGGAGCGTGCACTCGTCTTGACGCCCCCCGGGGATGCCGCCGAGATGCGTGACCGGCTCGAGGCCGCAGCCGAGGGCCGCTTCGCCTCGGTGGTCGACTTGAGCGCCGGGCTCGCCGCGCTGTCTGTGATCGGCCCTTCGGCGCGCGAGCTGCTGGCACGGCTGACGGCGCTCGACCTGCGCCCGGCGCGGATGCCCGAGCAGGGCTTTCGGCCCGGGTCGGTCGGGCGCGTGCCGGCGATGGTGCTGCGCGAGCAGGGCGAGCGCTTCCTCGTCCTCGTCGGCTCCTATCACGCGCACTACATATGGACCGCGATCGCCGACGCCGGCGTCCAGTTCGGAGCGGCTCAGGTCGGCGCCGATGCGTTCGCCGAGCTCGGCGCCGGCGAGCGCGCCGCCGTCGAGGCGGAATAGCGATGCTCGACCTCTTTCGCAGCCGGCGCAAGTGGCGCTCGCGGCCCGCGCTCAGGCGCTCCTACGACGTCGTGATCGTCGGCGGCGGGGCACACGGCCTGTCCGCGGCCCATTACCTCACAAAGCGCGGGATCAAGAACGTCGCCGTGCTCGAGAAGAGCTACATCGGCTCGGGCGCCGCGGGGCGCAACACGACGATCCTGCGCTCGAACTACAAGACACCCGAGGGCGCGCGCTTCTACGACGCGAGCATCAAGCTCTACGAGGGCCTGTCCGCCGACCTCGGCTGGAACGTGATGTTCTCCCAGAACGGGCACCTCACGCTCTCCCATTCGGACCGTGCGACGTTCGTGATGCAGGAGCGCGCCGAGGTCAACCGGCAGCTCGGGATCGACTCGCGCGTGATCTGGCCCGAGGAGATCCAACGCCTCGCCCCGGCGATGCGAGTCTCGGACGATTCGACGTGGCCGATCCAGGCGGCGCTCTACCACCCGCCCGGTGGGATCATCCGCCACGACGCGGTGGTGTGGGGATACGCGAGCGCGGCCGACGCGGGCGGCGCCGAGATCCACCCCTACACGGAGGTCACGGGCATCGAGCGCTCGAACGGCGGCGTCTCGCGCGTGAAGACCAACCGCGGCGACATCGAGACGCGCATCGTGATCAGCGCCACCGCCGGCTGGAGCACGACGATCGCCGACATGGTGGGCGTGCCGCTGCCGATCACGACGCACATCCTGCAGGCGTTCGTGACCGAGCCGCTGAAGCCGTTCCTCGACGTCGTGATCGTGTCCTCCCAGATGCACGTCTACATCTCCCAGACCGACCGCGGCGAGGTGCTGGTCGGGGCCGAGATCGAGCCCTGGACGACGTATCGCCAGCAGGGCACGCTCAACTTCCTGCAGGAGTCGTGCCGGCACATGCTCGAGCTCTTCCCCCAACTCGAGCACGCTCGCATGCTGCGCAGCTGGGCCGGCCTGTGCGACATCTCGCCCGACTACAGCCCGATCCTCGGCCTGACCGAGATCGAGGGCTTCCTCGTCTCGACGGGGTGGGGCACGTACGGATTCAAGGCCGCACCGATCGTCGGCTCGACGCTCGCCGAGCTGATCGACACCGGCCGAACGCCAGATCTGATCGCGCCCTTCCGGCTCGAGCGCTTCTACGAGGACCGGCTCGTGTCCGAGCTCGCGGCCGCCGCCGTGAGTCATTGACGACGGAAGGTGGAGGAGAAGTGGCAAAGACAAGCCTGCAGATCGCCCAAGAGGCCGAGCTTCGACCGATCGAGCAGATCGCCGATCAAGCGGGGGTCGAGCCCAACGAGCTGATGCCCTTCGGGCGCTACAAGGCCAAGATCGAGCTGTCCCTGCTCGAGCGCATGGCGGGCGTCCAGAACGGCAAGCTCGTCTGCGTCTCGGGCATGACGCCCACCAAGGCGGGCGAGGGCAAGACGACCACGGCGGTCTCGCTGACGCAGGGGCTCGGCGCGATCGGCGAGTCGCCGGTGCTGTGCCTGCGAGAGGCCTCCGTCGGCCCGGTCTTCGGCATCAAGGGCGGCGCGGCGGGCGCGGGGCTCGCCCAGGTCGTGCCGATGGAGGACCTGAACCTCCACTTCACCGGCGACATGCACGCGATCGGCGCCGCCAACAACCTGCTCGCGGCGATCCTCGATGCGTCGCTGCTGCACGGCAACCCGCACGACATCGATCCGCTGCGGGTCGGCTGGCGGCGCGCCGTCGACATGAACGACCGCGCGCTGCGCCAGATCACCGTAGGCCTCGGCGGCCGCGCCAACGGCTACCCGCGCGAGACCGGCTTCGACATCACGGCCGCCTCCGAGGTGATGGCGATCGTCGCCGTCGCGCGCGACCTGCAGGACCTGCGCCGCCGCCTCGGGCGGATCACCGCTGCCTACTCATTCGAGGGCGCCAAGGCGATCACGGCCGAGGACCTGCGCGCCGCCGGAGCGATGACTGTGCTGCTGAAGGACGCGCTGAAGCCGAACCTCGTGCAGACGCTCGAGGGGCAGCCCGCGCTCATGCACACCGGTCCGTTCGCCAACATCGCGCACGGCAACAGCTCGCTCGTGGCCGACCTCGTCGGCCTCAAGCTCGGCGACTACACGATCACGGAGTCTGGCTTCGGCTCGGACATGGGGATGGAGAAGTTCATGGACATCGTCTGCCGCGTCGGCCAGATCGCGCCGAGCGCGGTCGTGCTCGTCGCGAGCGTGCGCGCGCTCAAGCACCACGGCGGGCTCGACGACCCGGCGAGCGCGACCGGCGCGCAGAGCCGGCAGGCGATCGAGCGCGGCATGGCCAACCTGCGCCACCACCTCGGGATCGTCGCCGAGTTCGGCGTGCCGTGCGTGGTCGCCGTCAACCGCATGCCGGGCGACACGGACTCCGAGGTCGAGCTCGTGAGCCAGCTCGCCGTCGAGGGCGGGGCCTACGCCGCGGCGGTCAACGAGGGCGTCACGCGCGGCGGGCCGGGCGCGTCCACGCTCGCGGAGGCCGTCGTCGACGCCTGCACGCAGCCGGCGAGCTTCCACCACCTGTACCAGGACGAGGCCTCGATCACCGACAAGATCGAGACGATCGCCAAGCGCATCTACGGCGCACGCGATGTCTACTACTACGACGCCGCTGAGCGCAAGATCGCCGACTTCACCGCCGAGGGGCTTTCGAACCTGCCCGTCTGCATGGCGAAGACCCACCTGTCGCTGTCCGCTGACCCGAGCCTCATGGGCGAGCCGAGGGACTTCACGCTGCCGGTCAGGGACATCAGGGCGTACACCGGCGCGGGCTGGCTGGTGCCGCTGTGCGGGGACATCCAGCAGATGCCGGGACTCGGAACCGGGGCGGCCGCCTTCGACGTCGACATCGACGCAGAGGGCCGCACGATCGGGCTGTTCTGAGCGCCGCGCCCGGTCACGCGATCGGGGGCCTGCGCGTATCGGAGCTGCTCGAGCGGCTCGCCTCGCGCGAGCCCGGCCCGAGCGGTGGCGCCGCTGCGGCGCTTGCGAGCGCGGCGGCGGGGGCGCTAGTCGAGATGGCGGCGTCCGTGGCGCTCACGGCGGCGGCCGAAGGCGCGGCGCGGGAGCGGATGCGCGATCTGCGCGATCGTGCCGTCGCGCTGCGGGGGGAAGCGGTCGGGCTCGCCGGTCTCGACACCGAGTCCTACCGGCGCGTGCTCGAGGCGGGCGGCCCGGACGAGGCCGGAGCCGCGCTGTCCCAAGCCGCAGACCCGCCGCTTGCGATCGCCGAGCTCGCGGCCGAGCTGGCCGAGCCCGCTGAGATGTCGAGCACAGGCCACTAGAACGACGTTCGGTCAGGGTCGTAC
>JACCXP010000069.1 GCA_013696905.1 Thermoleophilaceae bacterium | reverse complement strand
GAGCTCGGCGTGCTCGCCTCGCTCGGCCGACCGGAGGTCGACTGCGGGGTCAGGCCGCGCGTGGCCGTGCTAGTGACGGGCGACGAGCTCGTCGAGCCGGGCGTCGCGCTCGGCCCGGGTCAGATCCGCGACTCGAACCTCTACACGATGGCCGCCCAAGCGGAGCTAGCCGGCGCCGAGGTCGTCACCCGTGCGGTCGTCGGCGACACGCCGGAGGCCACCGTGGCAGCGCTTGCGGCGGCGCTCGATGCGGCCGACGTGGTGTGCGTGTCGGGGGGCGTGTCGGTCGGGCCCCACGATCACGTCAAGCCCGCGCTGCTCGAGCTCGGCGTCGAGGAGCGCTTCTGGGGCGTGCGCCTCAAGCCCGGCAAGCCGACCTGGTTCGGCGAGCGCGGCCCCGTGCTCGTCTTCGGCCTGCCGGGCAATCCCGTGTCGGCGATGGTCACCTTCCATCTGTTTGCGCGCGCGGGGCTGCGCCGGCTCGCGGGCGGGGACCCCGACGACACGCGCGCCACCGCTGTGCTCGACACGCACGTCGCGCGCAACGCCGAACGCGACGAGGTGCTGCGCTGCACGCTCTCGGCCCGCGACGACGGCTGGCACGTGGCTCCAACCAAGGAGCAGGGCTCGCACGTACTCACTTCGATGCTCGGTGCCGGCGCCTTCGCCCTCGTCACCGCCGGACAGGGCGAGATCGCCCCCGGCGACCGACTGCCCGTGGAGCTTCTGCTCTGACGACTCGGCGGCTGCGCCCGCGCGACCCCAGACGGCTACTGCAACGGCGCGATGACACGCCCGCCCGCGTGCGCGTGGTGCGCCAGCCCGAGTCCGGTTCCTCGGAGGACGGCAGCGTCACGACGCGCCAGTGCGCGGAGCTCACGCTCCCGCGAGCCGAGCTCGAGCGGGTGTGGAAGCCCGAGAACCTCGAGCGGCTGGCGGCCACGTACTGGCGCTACCTGGGCCAGATATCGCTCGGGCTGCTGCGTGTCGTCTACACGCCGAGCTCGCGCGAGCTCGTCGTGCTCGGGCGACCGTTCGTGCTGCTCTCGTTCGAGGCGCCGCGCTACGAGCTCGGCGACTACGACGCGAGCGTGACCTACGAGCTGAGCGGCGGGCTGCTCGTGGCCCCGGCGCAGCGCGCCGGACAGGGCCACCTGAGGATCTCGGTCCGCCGGCCCAAGCGCGCGACGGGCGACGAGGTGACGCTCACCGTGGTCTCGCAGGTGGCCAACTTCTACCCGCTGATCGCGGGCTGGGGCTGGTGGAGCCGGGTGGGGCGGCTGCTCTATCGGCTGACACAGCTGCGGGTGCACGTGCTCGTGACGCACGGCTTCATGCGCTCGCTCGCAAACCTCGACCTTGCCCCTACGCACGTCGGCGCCCTCGGCGCGCCCGCCGGTGAGGCGACCCAGGCCTCACCGAGGCGCGCGCGCACCGCCCTCAGCCCACCCGCTCACCGGTGATCTCGCGCAGCTTGAAGCGATCGTGGCGGGCGTGCACCCGGCGCACGGTGCCGGAGCGCGAGCGCATCACGAGCGACTCCGTCGTCGCCCCTTCAGCGCCCTCGTAGCGCACGCCCTGGAGCACGTCGCCGTCGGTGACCCCCGTGGCGGCGAAGAAGGCGTCGCTGCCCCCCACAAGGCGGTCCTGGTCGAGCACCTCGTCGAGGTCGTAGCCTGCCTCGACCGCGGCGCGGCGCTCGTCCTCGTCGCGGGGGTGCAACCGCCCCAGGATCCGGCCGCCGATGCACTTGATCGCGGCGGCGGCGATCACACCCTCGGGCGTGCCGCCGATGCCCCACAGCAGGTCTACGGGTGAGTCCGGCGTGACGGCGTGCAGTGCGGCCGACACATCGCCGTCGGTGATGAAGCGGATGCGCGCGCCGGCCTGTCGGATCTCGCGCACGGCCTCCTCATGCCTCGGCCGGTCGAGCAGGATCACGACGACGTCGCGGATGTCGGTGCCCTTCTCCCTGGCGATCAAGCGCAGCGTCTCTGGCAGCGGGCGGTCGATGTCGAGCAGATGCGCGAACTTGTTGCTCGCGGCGATCTTGCGCATGTAGACGCACGGGCCGGGGTCAAACATGGTGCCGCGCTCGGACAAGGCGATCACGGACAGCGCGCTCGGCAGCCCCCGCGCGGTGAGCGTCGTGCCCTCGAGCGGATCGACCGCGATGTCGACGTGCGGGGGCGATCCGTCTCCGATGTGCTCGCCGTTGTAGAGCATCGGGGCCTCGTCCTTCTCCCCCTCCCCGATCACGACGACGCCGTCCATGCGAACCGTGTGCAGCAGCAGTCGCATCGCGTCGACCGCGGCGCCGTCGGCCGACTCCTTCTCACCGAGACCGATCCAGCGGGCGGCGGCGAGCGCCGCGTACTCGGTCGTCCTGACGAGCTCGAGCGCGAGGTTGCGATCGGGCGGCTGCTCGCCCGCGCGAGCGGACGTCTCCGTACCTGGGGCCGCGCCGTGCTCCACGGCAGGAGCCTATCCCCCACGCACCGGGCAGGAGCGATAGGTTGCCCGCGCCAAGCGATGAGAGGGGATCCATGGCGGTAGTCAAGATCATCGAGTTGGTCGGAAGCTCGAACCAGAGCTCCGACGACGCGGTCCAGCAGGCGGTCGCCGAGGCCAAGCAGACGCTGCGCAACATCAGGGCGGTCGACGTCGTGTCGACCGGGCTGCGCGGCGAGAACCTCGACGAGTGGCGCGCGCACGTGCGGGTAGCGATCCTCATCGAGCGAGTCACCGAGTAACGACAGCGGCCACCCGCGGGCCTCGGCTCCCGCGGGTGCTCGCCTGCGCCCCGGTCAACTATCGTGGCCGCGATGCGAGCCGCTCTGATCGAGAAGGTCGGCGCTCCGCCGAGCGCCGGCGAGGCCGCCGATCCGAGCCGCGGCGAGGGGCAAGCGCTTGTCGAGGTCACCGCCGCGCCGATCAACCCGATCGACGTCACGATCGCGGCCGGCAAGTTCTACGCGGGACTACCCGACGTCCCATACGTGCCGGGCAAGGAGGGCTTCGGCCGCGTGCTGGAAGCCGACGGCCTCGACGCCGGCACGCGGGTGTACTTCGAGACCCCGGGTGGGCTCGGCGGCAACGGCAGCTTCGGAGAGCGCGCCGTCGTCGCCCAGGAGGAGCTCGTGCCGGTCGACCACGACATCGACGACGCCCTGGCGGCGTCGCTCGGGATCGCCGGGCTGGCCGCATGGCTCGCGCTCGAGTGGCGCGCGAAGCTCGCCGAGGGCGAGACCGTGCTCGTGCTCGGCGCCTCGGGAGCGGTCGGCATCATCGCGGTGCAGGCGGCCAAGCTCATGGGAGCCGGGCGCGTGGTCGCTGC
>JACCXP010000016.1 GCA_013696905.1 Thermoleophilaceae bacterium | reverse complement strand
CTTGCGTGCCCTCTTCGAGCTCGCTCGCCTCGGCTCCGTTGCGCGACTCACCCGCGGCCTCGACGTTCGCAACCGCGACCTGCCCCTCGCGCGGGCGCCGGCGCCGGGCGCCGCCTCCGGCGCGGCGCTTGCGGCCGGCCTTGGGAAAGTTGCGCAGCAGCTCGCGAGCGAGCGCGGAGGGCTTGCGCGCCATCCGCGTGCGGGCGCCGTTCAGCACCTCGGCCGCCTCGGGCGTGTGAGCCAGGGCGGCTGCGAGCAGCGCTGCCGCGAGGCGCCGGTCCTGTGTGCGGGATGCCTGCACGAGCCGGCGTGCGTTGCGCCCGTGGGCGCCGCCCGAGGAGTTCACGAGCAGCCCGAGCAGGCGCTTGGTCTCGGGCCAGCGCTGCGCCGCGTACTCCTCGTGCACGTCGCGGGTGTACTCGGCAAGGCGCCAGAGCCAGTTCGTCGCCTGGTCGCGCCGTCCGATCGAGCGCTCGGCGAGTGCCTCGAGCAGGAGCTTGACGGCGTCGCGCCGCTCGTCCCGCGGCCAGCCGCCCACCAGCTCGACGGCCTCGTCGAACGCCTCGGCGTCGCGCCCGTCCGCCACCTCGCTGAGCGCGCGCATCCGCAGCTGGGCGTTGCGGTTGCGCTGCAGGCACGTGAGCAGGAAGCTCCGGCGCAGCTCACCGGTCTGGTCGAACTGGAGCATCGCCTTCGCCCGCCGCCAGTTGCTCGCCGCCACGCGCGCTCCGGCGAGCTGCGCCCACACGTGCTGCTCGCCCCAGAGCAGGTTCTCGACAGCGATCCGCCACAGCTCGCGCTCGAACACCGCTGCCCGGCGCTCGGGATCGGCGGAGACCGGCAGCACCCGGCGCTCGACGCGCACGCGCCGGCCGCGGCCACGCCGGACGGGGCCGACGACGATCGCCCCACCGCGGTAGACGTCGCGGTCGAGCAGCGAGTGCAGCGTGACCACGGGGTCGTCGTTCGTGGTCGACGGGTGCACGAAGTCGATCACGAGCCCCGACTCCTTGCCGGGGTGGCGGCGCGTGACGCGGCCCACGCGCTGCTGATAGATGCGCTTTGAGGCGGTCGGCGCGAGGTGCATGCAGACGGTCGCGCGCGGGGAGTTCCACCCTTCCGCGAGCAGCTGCGCGTTGACCAGCACGTCGATCTCGCCGCGCTCGTAGGCGGCGAGGATGCGCGTCAGCTCGCGCTTCGGCGTCTCCCCGGAGACTCCCTTCGCCTTGAGCCCTGCCTCCTTGAAGGCGCGCGCGACGTTGTAGGCGTGCTGCACGCCGGCCGCGTAGACGACGCCCGGCACGTCCTTGAAGCGCACGCGGTAGAGGTCGGCGACGGCGGCGTTGAAGGGGCCCTGGTCGAGCAGCGCCGCGAGCTCCTCCTGGTCGAAGTCCTGATCCACCTCTCCCTTGCGGAGCGGGACGTTTGCGATCGTGCGTACGCCGACGCCGGGCGGGATGCGAATGCAGCGCAGCGGCGATATCACGCCCCGGCGCGCTGCCTGGGCGAGGTCGAAGCGCGACGTCTGGGTCGGGAAGAGGTCGGTGACATGGCGGGCGATCAGCGCCCCGGTCGCCGTCATGCCGATGAAGACGGGGCCGAGCCAGGCTCGGATGGCGGCGCTCGTCTTCTCGCCGAGCGCCGTGTGCGCCTCGTCGCAGATCACGATCGTGTAGGCGTCGGAGATCTTGCCGGCGTTGCGCACGAACCACTGGTACGTCTCGACCGTCACCGGCCCATACGTGGTCGGCTCGGGATCGCCCGCGAGCAGGGCGCCCGTGACTCGCTTGCGATAGCCGCGGTCGGCGAGCTCGCCGTTGAACTGATCGACGAGGTTGCGGCGGTGGGTCAGGATCAGCACGCCGCCCGAGCGCGACGCCTCCACGAACCCGACCGCGGCGACGGTCTTGCCCGCGCCGGTCGCGTGCTCGAACCAGAAGCGCCGCCCCGCGCCGGGATCCTCGGGAGCCTCAGCGAGGGAGTCGTCGCCCGAATCCGCATCGCTGCCCGGCTCCTCCCAGTCGAGCGGCTCGTCCTCCTCCTCCGGGGAGAGCTCGTCGTCGTCATCCTCGAGCTCTTGCTCGCCCGCCGGCAGCTGGGGCGCCGGCGCGGGCGGCGTGGCGTTTCGCGTCGGGACCTCGAGCTCCGCGAGCAGTGCGATCAGCGTGCCCGACAGGGCGTCGATCTGGTGGGCGGAGAGCAGCGTCCCGTCGACCAGTCGTGGCTCGTCCTCGGACAGCATGCGCTCGAGGCCGAGCATCAGCGAGAACTCCTGCCGCCACTCGATCGACGGCCGCGCTCGACCGGCGTCGATCTCGGTCAGGGCGGCGTCGAGCGCCCGGCGCCGGGGCCTGCCTTCAGCCAGCACCGACGCGGAATCCTCGCCCTCGTGCAGGAGCGGCTCACGCGCGAACGCCTCGGCGCGTGCGAGATCGTCGCCGGAAACCGGCGCTCGGTCGATCACGGAAGTGCTGTCAGCCATGTCGGCTTGCTTTGAGCAGAGTGGACGGGCTCTCGCGGTCCTGCGTGCCGACGGCAGCGGGAAACGGCGAAGCGCCCGAAGATCGCCGGCGGGGGCGGACCCCTAGCCGACGGACGTTGCCTCTCTAAAGAGGCGCTACAGCAGGAAGTATAAGCACCCGTGCGGCGCCGCGACGCGGTTGCCGTATGCGACTCTAGGACCGATGCCGATCCCGCCCCCGCGACTCGCGAGCCTTGCCTCCCTTGCCGTCCTGGCCGCGCTCGCACTAGGGGGATGCGGGAGCGCTCCGGGCGAGCGGCCGGCGGCCGCCCCACCACCTGAGCGGACAGCGCGCGCGCTGGAGGGATCGCCGCCACCGCTCGCGCGCCTGCACGCTCAGTCGAACCGACTGCTAGGCGGGGGGCCGACCGCCTTCAAGCGGCGCCTGGTCGAGCTCCGCGGCTATCCCGTCGTCGTCAACAAGTGGGCGTCGTGGTGTGGCCCCTGCCGCGCCGAGTTCTCGCACTTCGCCGCGGTGGCGCTCGACGAGGGACGCGAGGTTGCCTTCATCGGCGTCGACGCGCTCGACTCCGATCGCGCCGCGGCCGAGTTCCTGCGCGAGCACCCGGTGAGCTATCCGCACTACAAGGATCCCGACCAGGAGATCGCCAAGCTCTTCCGCGGCAATGCCTCGTTCCCGACGACCGCCTTCTACGACCGCCGCGGGCGCTTCGTGATCTCGCTTCAGCGCTTCTACCGCAGCGAGCGCGAGCTGCGGGCCGACATCGACCGCTACGCCCGTTGACCGACGTCGACGTGCGCGTGGCGCACGACGTCTCGGAGGTCGAGAGTGCGCTCGCGCTGCGTGAGCGGGTGTTCTGCGGCGAGCAGGGCGTCTCGATCAATGCAGAGCGCGACGGCCGCGACCGCGAGGCCGCCCACCTGGTCGCGCTCGCCGAGGGTCAGGTGATCGCGACGTGCCGGCTGCTTGTGACGCAGGGGACGGTGCGGCTGAGCCGGATGGCGGTCGAGCCCTCGATGCGCCGGCGCGGCGTCGGGCGCGGCGTGCTCGTGGGCGCCGAGGAGTGGGCGCGCTCGGCCGGCGCGCATCGCATCACCCTGCACGCCCAGATGCCGGTCAAGAGCCTCTACGAGGGCGCGGGCTATGCGGCTCGCGGGCGCCCCTTCGTGGAGGAGGGGATCGAGCACGTGCTGATGGAGAAGTCGGTTGCCTGAGCTGCGCATCGATCCCCTCTCGGGGCTGCGGACGATCGTCGCCGGCGAGCGCGCCGGGCGACCCGGCGGCGGGTTCAGCGCGCCCGCGCGACCGGAGATCGATCCCGAGCGCGACCCCTTCCTGCCCGGCCATGAGGACCGCACCCCACCCGAGCTCTACGCGCTGCGCCCCGACGGCGGGGGGCCCGACGGCCCCGGTTGGAGCGTGCGCGTGGTGCCGAACCTCTACCCGGCGCTGACACCTGCGACGGCCGGCGACGAGCCGCCCGAGGATCCGCTCGCCGCCGGGCGCGGCGATCCGTCGCTGTTCGCGACCGGCGCCGCCTCGGGCGCCCACGAGGTGATCGTCAACGCGCCCGAGCCGGTCTCCTCGCTCGCCGCACTCGCCCCCGAGGCGGTGGAGCGGGCGCTCGCCGTCTGGCGCGAGCGGATGCGAGCGCACGCGGGCGCCTCCTACGTGCACGTGAGCGTCAACGAGGGCCGCGACGCCGGCGCGTCGCTCCCGCACACCCACGCGCAGCTGTACGCACTGCCGTCCGTGCCGGTCGCGCTCGCGCGCGAGCGCGAGCGATTCACCGCCCACGCCAACCGCACCCAAGGGCGCAACCTGCTCGAGGACCTGCTCCAGGAGGAGGTGCGCCTGCGCGAGCGGGTGGTCGCTATCGACGCCGAGGGCGTCGCGATCTGCCCGTGGGCCTCGCGGCTGCCCTACCAGGTGATGATCGTGCCGCGCCGCCCGCGCGCGCGCTTCGAGGACGAAGGCGCGCTCGCGGGGCGGCTGCTCCACGACGCGCTCGCGCGCCTCGAGCGGGC
>JACCXP010000432.1 GCA_013696905.1 Thermoleophilaceae bacterium | reverse complement strand
ATGTCGAGGCGCTCGCGTCCGGCGAGGGTTGCTACGCCACCTTGCTCGACCACAAGGGCAAGATTCGGGCGGACCTGCGGGTGCTGCGGGACGACTGGATCTGGCTCGACACCGAGCCGGACGCGCTCGCCGCGATGCGGCGGATGGTGCGGATGTACTCGATCGGACGCGAGGTCTCGCTCGAGGACCGCACGCAAGCGGACGCGATCGTGTCGCTGCTCGGCCCCGCGAGCCGTGCCGCGCTCGACGTCGCGCCGCCGGCGGCCGAGCACGCCTTCGTACGCGGCGAGCACGGCCTCTACGTCAGCACCGATCGCGGCGTCGACGTGATCTGCGCCGCCGCGGAGCTCGAGTCCGTGCGCTCCGCACTGGGCCTGCCCGAGGTCTCCGAGGAGGCGGCAGAGTGCCTTCGGATCGAGTCGGGGCGCCCACGCCTCGGCCTCGACATGGACGGTGCCACGATCCCCCAGGAGGCCGGGCTCAACGAACGCGCGGTCTCATTCACCAAGGGTTGCTATGTCGGGCAGGAGACGGTCGCGCGGCTGTTTCACCGCGGCAAGCCGAACCGCCACCTCCGCGGGCTGCGACTCGCCCTGCCGGCGGCGCACGGAGCGGAGCTGCGCCTCGGCGAGCGGGTCGTGGGCGCCGTCGGGTCGAGCTGCGTCTCGCCCCGCCACGGGCCCATCGCACTGGCCCTCGTGCGCCGCGAGGCGGTGCCCGGCGACATCGTGGCCGTCGGCTTGGAGGGCGCCTCGGCCAGCGTGTGCGAGCTCCCCTTCGCGGAGCCGGCCTAGACGAGCCGAAGGAGTCTCGCCGCTCGCATCGAAAGTCAGCGAGGGCATGGTTCCGCTCCTGCGACAGCGGTTGACGTGGAAGCCGGCCGGCGACCGCGACGGCCAGGAGCCGATGGCGGGCTCCGCGGCGAAGGCGCGCGCGCTCGCCTACATGTTCGCGACCGGCGGCGTGCTCGGTGCGACGGTGGTCGCGCTCCCGCAGCTGCCCCAGAGCGAGGAGCTCGGCATGCTGCTCACGTCCGCGTCCGCTTTCGCGGTCGCGGTGGTGGTGCTCGCGGCCTTCGAACGCATCCCGGCCTGGGGCTTTCCGGCGTTGCTCGCCTGCGGGACGCTCCTGATCGGCGCCGAGATCTACTTCAGCGGCGATGCCTCGAGCGCCTACGCGGTGCTCTACCTGTGGGTGTACCTGTACGCCTTCTACTTCCTCCCCCGCAATCAGGCGCTCGTGCAGGGGCTGCTCGTGGCCGCCTGCTACGCCGCGGTGCTCGCGCTGCGCGACCCGACCAGCACGTCCATCACGCGTTGGGTGATCACGATCGCCACGCTGACCGCCGCCGGCCTGCTGGTCGGTCGCCTGCGCGACCGCGTCGGGATGCTGATCGAGCGCCTCGGCGAAGCGGCGGTGACCGATCCGCTGACGGGGCTCCCGAACCGCCGCGGCTTCGAGCAGGCGATGCGGCTCGAGCTCGAGCGGGCGGGGCGCTCGCGTCAGCCGCTCAGCCTGATCCTCGGCGACATCGACTGCTTCAAGCAAGTGAACGACAAGCACGGCCACCAGGAGGGCGACAGCGTGCTGAAGCGGCTCGGCGCCATCCTCGAGCGATCGAAGCGCCGCGCCGACGTCGCGGCTCGGATCGGCGGCGAGGAGTTCGCGGTGGTGGCCGCAGACACCGACGAGCCGGGCGCCTACATGCTCGCCGAGCGGCTTCGCACCGAGGTCGAGCGGTCGTTCTCCGAGCAGACGGCCTCGGTCACGATCTCCTTCGGCATCGCCTCCTTTCCCGGGCACGGCGAGTCGCTCGACGACCTCAGCCGGGCGGCCGACGAGGCGCTCTACGCCGCCAAGAGCCTGGGGCGCAACCGCTCGGTGATCCACTCGCGCGAGACCGCCGGCATCCTCTCCCAAGCGGCCGGACTGCGCGAGCGCGAGTCGCGCGTGGAGCTCGCCACCGTGCTCGCGATCGCCGAGGCGCTCGACGCGCGCGGTGGCGCGCGCAGCGCCGACCACTCGGAGACGGTCGGTCGCTGGGCCGAGCTGCTCGCAGAGGAGCTGGGGCTGCCGGGCGAGGGAGTGGCGCGGCTGCGCCTGGCCGGAGTCGTGCACGACATCGGCACGATCGGCGTCGCCGAGAAGACGATCTGCAAGCCGGGGCCGCTCTCCGAGCGCGAGTGGCCCGAGGTGCGCAGTCACCCGGAGGTGGGCGCGCGGATTCTCCGCAACGCCCGTCTGACCGACCTCAGCGGCTGGGTCCTCGCACACCACGAGCGCCCCGACGGACGTGGCTATCCGAATGGGCTGCGACAGGACGAGATCCCGCTCGAGGCGAGCATCCTGGCCGTCGCTGACGCCTACGAGGCGATGACCGCCGAGCGGCCGTTTCGCCCGGCGCTGCCCGGTGAGGCCGTGCTGGTGGAGCTCGAGCGCGGCGCCGGCGAGCAGTTCGAGGAGCGCGTCGTCGGCGCGCTGATCGGCTTGCTCGCACGCGAGCTGCCCGCTCGCTCCGCGGCCTGAGCCGCGCCCCGCTCGCTACTCGCGGCTCAGGAGAAGCAACGCATCGATCTGGCGCAGCTGCGTTCGGACGCGCTCGGCCATCTCGACCAGCACGCCCTCGGCGTTGTCGATGCTCGTGCGGGCGCCAGTGAGCTGCGACTTGACCTTGCGTACGTCCTCCATCGCCCCGAGCGCGCGCTCCACCGTGTCGCGCACGGCCGCGGCGTCGACGCCCTCGTCCGCCGTGGAGGCCATCAGCACGCGTGCGCGCGCGAGCGAGTAAGCGACCTCGAGCGGAAGCCGGCTGCGCGACTCGGGATCGAGCGCCACGATCAGCTTGTCGCCGTTGTACTCGCGCAGCGCGAGCATGCGCGCGGGCAGCTTGTCCTCCGAGGGCACGATCAGCACGCCGAAGTCGGCGTCGCGCTCGGTCATGCCGCGGTCGAGCTCGCGCAGCGCCTCGGGCTTCGACAGCCGAGCGGTCTTCGCCTCGAAGACGATCCGCCCGCGCGCGGGACCGCGACAGCCCTCGATCGCCACCAGCACGTCGCCGGTCTTACGGGTGGCGCCCTTGAGGTCACCGACCGCGTCGCAGTCGTCGCCCTGGGCGGCGGCGATGGCGTCGAGCGCCTCGGCAACCTCCTCCTCGAAGGTGCGCCCCTTGGCCGTGCCGCGATCGCGCTCGGCGGCGAGCTCCTCGTGCTTGTCGCGCTCGGCGCGCAGCGCCTGGAGCTCGCCCTGGAGGCCGGCCATCCGCTCGCCCATCGCGCGCAAGGTCACGTCCTGGCGCTCGCTTGCCTCGCGTACCGCTGCAACCGCATTCGCCTTGAAGTCGGCCAGCGGGTTGCGCCCGTCGGCCGCCGAGAACTGACGCAAGAGATCCTCCCGCGATGACGCCATCACCTCCCCCACGAGCTGCTTGACGCGGTTCTGCACGGCTGCCGAGGAGCCGTCCGAGAAGTGACGCTCGAGGGCCTTCGAGAGATGCCCCGACTCCGGCCCGAAGACCTCGTCGACCTTCTGCCCGAAGCCGTCGGCGACCTCACGCGCGCGCTCGGTGAAGGCGGTCTCGACCTCGCGCGAGACCTTGTCGAGCTCGCTCTTGACCCACTCGGCGTTCGCCCCCACCTGCTCGCGGTCGAGCACGCGCGCGCCGATCTCGAGCGCGTCGAGCACGACTCGGTCGGGCGCCTCACCGGCCTCCTCGCGCTCGTTCACCAGGCGCACGGCCGTCGGGTCGTCGACGATGAGGCCGTCGACGATCAGGTGCGCGCCGGCGCTGCGGACGTGGGGAAGGCGAAGTGGGGTAGCTGCTTCCAAGGGGGCCGTGGAGGCTACGGAGGCCGTCGGACGCCTATCCTCCCCGCATGCAGGTCGTCCAGATCAACTGGGTCGTCAATCCCTTCCGCGGCGACAAGTTCGAGCACGCGTGGCGCTCGCGGGCGGAGGCAGTGCTCGACTACGGCGCGAGCGCGTACGCCCTCTTTCGCTCCAAGGAGGACCCGCTGAAGTTCACCCAGCTCTCCTACTTCGAGGACAAGCTCGACTGGGACCGCTACTGGCTCTCGGAGGAGATCTCCGACGCGCGCGCAGAGATCAGCGGCTGGTACCAGGTGCCGCTGCTCCCGGTCTGGCATTCGGTCGTGGACGCCAGCACGCGCGAGCGCGCGCCGGCCCAGTCGGACGGCTGACTGGCTGAGTCCTAGACGAGGCCGGCTCCGGCAGCGGGACCCAGTAGTCGGGCGACTGCCGGCAATCGAGCAATCCGCGTGCTACCCCTGTTCGAGCGGCGCCAGCGTCAGTCCGGCCTCGCGCAGCTGTTCCCAGTAGTGCTCGGCGGTCTCCTTCGCGCCGGTCCACACGATCGCCTGGCCGCTGTGGTGGATGCGGTCGGCCAGCGCGTGGCCCTGGTCGAGGGTCATGCCGGGAAGGATGCGCGACAGCGCCGAGGCCACGCCGTCGAAGGTGTTGTGGTCGTCGTTGAGGACGATCACGCGCCAGGCGTCGCCGAGCTCGCCTCCCGGACCGGCGACGCGCGGCGCCTCGACCGTGACGCTGCTCGCTGTCAGGCCGCGGCCTCGCGCTCGTCGCGCTTTCGCCAGTAGCGCTCGAGACCGGCCCAGAGCTGCTCGGCGGGAACGGCGAACATGATGCGCTCGGCTGCCTCCTCGTCGCCGATCGACCGAAGCTCCTCCTCCAGCTTGGCGATGAACGCCTCGCGGCCGTGTGCGCGCGTGAGCTCGCCCCAGTGGACCAGGCCCTCGCGCGTGCGCAGCAGATGGTCCTCGACGCCCTCGAAGCGCCCGAAGTGGGTGATGCAGAGCGCCGCCGGCCGCCAGGCCGAGAGCTTGTCGAGCGACTCGGCCCAGGCGTCGAGGTCGACCTCGGGCGGCGGCGTCGGCGGCAGGATGTAGCCGGTCGGCGGGATGCGCACGCCGGCGGTGTCGCCGACGTAGGCGTCGCCGGTCGCCTCGTGCAGGAAGGAGACGTGGTTCGCGGCGTGCCCGGGCGTGTACTCGACGCGGAAGCCCTCGACGGTCTCGCCCCCCGTGAGGATGCGCAGGTTGCGCTCGGGCACCGGCGCGATCCGGCCCCAGAGCCGCTCCATCTGGTCCCCGTAGAGCTGCGTGGCGCTCTTGATCAGGCGCGAGGGGTCGACCATGTGCGGCGCGCCGAGCTCGTGCACGTAGACGGACAGGTCGTCGTAGCGCTCGACGAGCGCGCCCGTGGCGCCGGCGTGGTCGAGGTGAATGTGCGTCAGCAGCAGCGCGTGCGGCGGCGCGTCGAGGCCTTCGAGCAGCGTGTCGAGGCACGACTCGGGCCCGGGATCGATTACCAGGCCATCGACCTCGTAGGCGCAGATCACACGATCTACATCTAGGTGCATGAGGTCGATCGCGCGACTCATCCTCGGTCAGGTTACTAAGGGGGCCGGTCCCGAACGAA
>JACCXP010000422.1 GCA_013696905.1 Thermoleophilaceae bacterium | reverse complement strand
TCGTCCTCGTTCGCCGTGCCATAGAACTCCGACATACCCATGCACCCGAGCCCGAGCTCGGACACCTCGAGACCCTGCGACCCAAGCTTGCGATGTTGCATGCGCCGACTCCTTTCCCCGGTCCTAGCTCGGCTTTCGTCTAGACTGCTGGCCGGCGCCGTGGAGCGGGCGCGGGCCGCCAAGCGGGAGGCGTCGCTCGCGCGCTCGAGCGGCCACGGGTCCGGGCAGCCGGGCGTCATCCTAATCTGCGTTAGGGAGCGATGGGCTTTTTCTCCTACCTCACCGGCTTCGGCGGCCGCGACATGGCGGTCGATCTCGGCACCGCCAACACGCTCGTCTACGTGCGCGGGCGCGGGATCGTCCTGTCGGAGCCCTCCGTCGTCGCGATCGACTCACGCACGGGCGAGGTCCACGCCGTCGGTGTCGAGGCCAAGCGCATGCTCGGCCGCACGCCCGGCACGATCTCGGCCATCCGGCCGCTCAAGGACGGCGTGATCGCCGACTTCGAGGTCACGGAGCAGATGCTCCGCCACTTCATCCAGAAGGTGCACCAGAACCGCTGGGCTCACCCGCGCGTCGTGGTCTGCGTGCCGTCGGGGGTCACCGGGGTCGAGAAGCGCGCGGTCGAGGAGGCGTGCCTGTCGGCCGGCGCCCGCCACGCCTACCTGATCGAGGAGCCGATGGCCGCGGCGATCGGCGCAGGGCTGCCCGTCGGGGAGCCGACCGGGAACATGGTCGTCGACATCGGCGGCGGCACGAGCGAGGTGGCGGTGATCTCGCTCGGCGGGATCGTCGTCTCGCAGTCGATCCGCGTCGGCGGTGACGAGCTCGACGAGGCGATCATCAACTACGTCAAGCGCGAGTACAAGCTGATGATCGGCCAGCAGACCGCCGAGGAGGTCAAGCTCGAGATCGGCTCCGCGTTTCCGCTGCCCGACGAGATGCAGGCGGAGATCCGCGGCCGTGACCTCGTCTCCGGTCTCCCCAAGACGGTCGTGCTGACCTCCGAGGAGGTGCGCATGGCGCTCGAGGAGCCGCTCGCCGCGATCATGGCCGCCGTCAAGGAGACGCTCGACCGCACCCCGCCGGAGCTCGCCGCGGACATCATGGACCGCGGGATCATGCTCGCCGGCGGCGGCTCGCTGCTGATGGGCCTCGACGAGCGGCTGCGCGACGAGACCCAGATGCCGGCCCACCTGGCCGAGTCGCCGCTCACCTGCGTCGCGGTCGGCTCCGGCCGGTCGCTCGAGGAGTTCGAGGCGATCCACCGCGCGAACCGCAACTCTCGAAGCCGCCGCCGCTACTAGTGCCCGACGGGAAGACGGTTCGCCGGCGGCGCGCGGTACTGGGCGGCTTGGTGGCGCTGTCGGTGGCGCTGCTGACCGTGTTCTTCGGCGAGGCGGCGTCGGGGCCCCTGCACGGCATTCAGCGTGGCGCGCAGGAGGTGCTTGCTCCGATCGAGCTCGGGGCGAGTCGCGCGCTCAAGCCGGTGCGCGATCTGGTCGGGTGGACCGGCGACACCTTCAGGGCCAAGGACGAGAACCAGCGCCTGCGGACGGAGCTCTCGCGCGTGCGCGGCGAGCTCGCGCACGAGCAGACCGAGCGCCGTGACCTGCGCCAGCTCGAAGGGCTCGCACGATTCTCGGGCGATCCCGCCTTCCCGGAGGGCATGCGGCAGCTCACGGCGCGCGTGATCGCGCGCTCGCCCCAGCGCTGGTACTCGGCCGTCGACATCGACAAGGGCACGAGCGACGGCGTCGCCCGCGACCAGCCGGTGATCACCGGCGACGGCCTGGTCGGGCGCGTGAGCTCGGTCACGAGCGGCAGCGCACGCGTGACGCTGATCACCGACAGCGACTCCGCGGTGTCCGCCCAGGTGCTCCCGGACGGCGCCAAGGGCGTCGTCAAGCCGCGGGCGGGCCGCTTCGACGACCTGCTGCTCGACTACATCCAGGACGGCGACGTGCGCGAGGGGGCGACGATCGTGACCTCGGGCTCGACGCACAGCAGGCTCGAGTCGCTCTTCCCGCGCGGGATCCCGATCGGCCGCGTGCGCAGGGCCGACCCGGCGGAGCTCGAGGGCTACCAGCAGGTCCACCTGCAGCCGTTCGCGGACCTTCGCCGCTTCGACTTCGTGCAGGTGCTGAGCGGCGCCGCCACGTCCGAGCGGGCGGCCGTCGAGGAGCCCGGACCATGATCCTGAGCGCCGGGGCGATCGCGCGCGTCGCCCTGCTCGCCCTGCTCGCGGCCGTGCTCCAGGTCTCCGGCGTCGGCGAGATCCGCGTGCTCGGAGGAAACGTCGACCTCGTGCCGCTGCTGGTCGCGGGGGTGGCCCTCTACGCGGGCAGCCTTCCCGGTGCCGCGGCCGGCTTCCTCGTCGGCCTGCTGCTCGACCTCGCGCTCGGTCGCATCCTGGGCGCCTCGTCGCTCGTGTTGATCGCGGTCGGCTACGGCGTCGGCCGCTTCGGCGAGCTGCGCGACCCCGCGCACGGGCTGATCGCGCTCCCGGTAGGGGCCGCAGCGAGCGCCGGATACGCGCTCGGCGTAGCCGTGGTCGCCTACCTGCTCGGCGTGACGCCGTCTCCCTCGTTCGCGCTCGTGCGCGAGCTGGCGCTGTCGGTGGTCCTCAACGCGCTGCTCGCGCTGCCGGTCTTCGACCTCGTGCGCCGCGTGCTCGGGCCCGCGCTCGTCACCGATCCGCAGCGCCGCGCCCGGCGCCGCGC
>JACCXP010000155.1 GCA_013696905.1 Thermoleophilaceae bacterium | reverse complement strand
CATCGGGATCAGCCCCGCGTCGGAGGCGCCCTGGACGTTGTTCTGGCCGCGCAGCGGATGCAGGCCCGTGCCGGGACGCCCGACCTGGCCGGTGATCGAGCAGAGCGCGATCAGGCAGCGCGCGTTGTCGGTGCCGGTCGTGTGCTGGGAGATGCCCATGCCCCAGTAGACGACCGCGGCCTCGGCCTCGCCCCACAGGCGGGCGATCTCGCGAATCGTGTCCGCGTCGATCCCGCAGAACTGCGCCGCGCGCTCGGGCGGATAGCCCTCGACCGTGCGCTTGAGGTCCTCGTAGCCGTCCACCCGCTCCGCGATGAACTGCTCGTCGATCAAGCCGAGGCGGATCAGCTCGTGCATGACGCCGTTGTAGAAGGCGACGTCTGTGCCGGGCTTCAGCTGACAGTAGATGTCGGCGTGGTCTGCGATCCGCTCGCGGCGGGGGTCGACGACGACGAGCTTCGTGCCGCGGCGCTTCGCCTGCTTGAAGAAGGACGAGGCGACGGGGTGGTTGGCGGTCGTGTTCGTGCCGGCGAGGATCGCGACGTCGGCGTTCACGATGTCGCCGTAGGTCGTCGAGACGGCGCCGGAGCCGACGCCCTCGAACAGCGCCGCGACCGAGGAGGCGTGGCAGAGGCGCGTGCAGTGGTCGATGTTGTTGGTGCCAAAGCCCGCGCGGATCAGCTTCTGGAAGAGGTATGCCTCCTCGTTCGAGCACTTGGCCGAGCCAAAGCCCGCGATCGCCTGCGAGCCGTGCTCTGCGTGGATCGCCTGCAGGCGCTCTGCGACGAGGTCGAGCGCCTCCTCCCACGAGGCCTCGCGGAAGTGCGGCAGCACCTGGTCGTAGTCGACGAGGCCGCCGGGCTTTCTGCGTCCGGTGCCCTCGCCCTTGACGTCCTCGGACAGCGGGCCCTTGGGGTAGGAGCCCTCGACGCGGATCAAGGGCTTTGTCAGGCGCTGGGGCGATGCCGCGTAGTCGAAGCCGTAGCGGCCCTTGACGCACAGGCGGCCCTGGCTTCCGGGCTGCGCTCGGCCGTCTGTGAAGGCGATCGCGTTTGCCTCGCGGTCGACGTTGAAGGTCAGCGCGCAGCCGACGCCGCAGTAGGGGCAGACGGTCTCGACCTGGTCGAGCTGTGAGCGCGGGCGGATCGGGACCGATCGGATCGGCTTGTTGACGATCGCGCCGGTCGGGCAGGCGGCGACGCACTCTCCGCAGGTGACGCACGACGACTCGCCCATCGGGTCGTCGAGGTCGAAGGAGATGCGCGTCGAATAGCCCTTGCCGGTGCGCCCGATGACGTCGTTTCCCTGGATGTCGTCGCAGGCGCGGATGCAGCGGTCACAGAGGATGCAGGCGTCGTGGTTTACGGAGATGACCGGGTTCGAGTGGTCCTCGCCGCGGCCCTGCCCGCGCGGGATGCCGTTCACCTGGATGACGCCGTAGTCGCGCACGAGTGAGAGCAGGTCGTTGTCGGCGGTCGTCGTCTCCTTGGGGTCCTCGTCGATCGGGGGCTGGTCGACGAGCAGGAGCTTCGTCAGCGTGGCGCGCTGCTTCTCGACGGACGGCGTCGCGGTCTTGACGTCCATGCCGTCCTCGCAAGGCCGCACGCAGGCGGCCGCCAGCACGCGCCCGCCGACATCGACGGCGCACATCCGGCAGACGCCGACCGGGTCGTAGCGCTCGTCATGACAGAGCACGGGGATCTCGATGCCCACCTCCTTGGCGGCGGTCCAGATCGTCGTCCCCTCGGGGACCGTGGCCTCGCGGCCGTCGATCGACAGCGTGACGGTGCTGGACTCGGGTGGGGCCGGAATCGTCGTCGCCACGGGGCTGAGCTTAAGCGCTAGGCACCCATGTAGACGGTCTTCACGCGCGTATAGAAGTCGGTCGCGGTCGAGCCCTGCTCGCGGAAGGTGCCGGTCGAGGACTGCTTGTAGCCGCCGAAGGGCGCGTTCAGGTCAAGCCCGGTGGTCGGCCGGTTGATCTTTACCACCCCCACCTCGGCCTCGTCCGCGAAGCGCATCGCCGCCTTGAGGTCGTTGGTCACGATCCCGCCGGTGAGGCCGTAGGGCGAGGCATTCGTGATCGCGATCGCCTCGTCGAGGTCGCCGGCCGCGAGCACGCTGATGACGGGGCCGAAGATCTCCTCGCGCGCGACGCGCATCGTCTGCGACACGCCCGTCAGCACCGTCGGCTGGAAGAAGAAGTCCTCGTTCGTCCCGCCGGTCGCGACCTCCGCGCCCTCCTCACGAGCGACGTCCATGTAGGAGCGGTCGGTCTCGAGCTGCGAGTCGCTCACCACGGGGCCCATCTTCACGCCGTCCTGCTGGCCGTCGCCCGGCGCCCAGGCGCTCGCGGCCTTGGTCAGGGCATCGACGAAGGCGTCGTGGGCGCCCGGCGTCGCGATCACGCGGCTGGTGGCCGTGCAGGCCTGGCCGGTGAGCCCGTAGCCACCCTGGGCCACGACCTGTGCGGCGAGCTCCGGGTCTGCGTCGTCGAGCACGATCACCGCGTTCTTGCCGCCCATCTCGAGCTGGACGCGGGCCATCCGCGCCGAGGCGATCTCGTGGATCTTGATCCCGACGTCGGTCGAGCCCGTGAAGGAGACCCCGGCCACGCGCTCGTCGCGCACGAGCGCGTCTCCGACCGTCGACCCAGAGCCGATCACGATGTTGAGGACCCCATCGGGCAGGCCGGCCTCGATCAGGCACTCGGCCATGTGCTGCACCGACAGCGGCGTCAGGCCGGCCGGCTTCATCACGACGGTGTTGCCGGAGACGAGCGCGGGCGCGAGCTTCCACGCCGGGATCGCGATCGGGAAGTTCCAGGGCGTGATCAACGCCACCACCCCGAGCGGCTCGTGCTGGGTGTAGAGGTGGGTGTTCGGGAGGCTCGAGGGGAGGCTCTCGCCGCCGAGGCGCCAGCCCGTGCCCGCGTGGTAGCGCATGATGTCCGAGGCCCGCTGCACCTCCATCGTCGCCTCGGTCAGCGTCTTTCCCTCCTCCGCGCACAGGTCGCGCCCGATCTCCTGCTTACGCGCCGTCAGCAATTCGGCCGCGCGACCGAGGATCGCCCCGCGCGCCGGCGCGGCGGTCTTGCGCCACCCGGGGAGCGCCTCCGCGGCTGCCGCGATCGCGGCCTCGACCTCGCCGGGGCCGCCGTCGGGCAGCTCGGCCACGACCTCGTCGGGCCGGGCCGGGTTGCGCCGCTCCTTGACAGGCTCGCCCAGCCACTCGCCGCCGATCAGGTGACGGACGGCTGTCGCGGTCGTGCTATCGGTCGTTGCGGTCATCCCGCCTCCCTTGATCCGGCTTCGAGGTGGTGCAGAGAACTACGCCCAGGCCGCGGGCGCTGGCAGGTCGCCGGCGGAGGCCAGGCGATTGCGCAGCGAGCCTATCGGCTGGCAGGAGATCTCCACGACGTCTCCGATCTCGAGCGTGAACTCGTCCGGCGGCACGATGCCGGTGCCCGTGAGCAGCACCGAGACGGGCGGCAACCAGTTGTCGCGGCGCAGGTACTCGACCAGCGTCTCGAGCCGCACGTGCAGCGACGAGGTCGCGATCGCGTCCTCGAAGACCGCCTCGCCGGCGCGCTCGATGCGCATCGCGATCGTCAGCGCGTAGGGGTCGTCGATCTCCTCGGCGGAGAGGACCACCGGACCGAGCGAGCACGCGCCGGCGAAGATCTTCGCCTGCGGCAGGTAGAGCGGGTTCTCGCCCTCGATGTCGCGGCTCGAGAGGTCGTTGCCGAGCGTGTAGCCGAGCACCGACCCGTCCGAGCCGAGCACGAGGCCGAGCTCGGGCTCGGGGACATGCCAGTTGGAGTCCCCGCGCAGGCCGAGCGCCGCCCCCGGACCGAGCACGCGCGGGCCCGTGGCCTTGAAGAAGATCTCGGGACGCTCGGCGTCGTAGATCCGCTGGTAGACGTCGGCCTCCGTCGACTCGTGGATGCGGGCCTCGCGGCTGACCTCGTACGTCACCCCGGCGGCCCAGACCTCGGGCGGGCGCACCGGGGGCAGCAGGTGCAGGCGGCCGGGATCGGGCTCGCCGTGCTCGATCTCGCCGAAGCGGCCGAGCGGCTCGGCGGACAGCATGCCCTCCGCGGCGGCCGCGAGTCCGGCCAGGCCGCCGCCCCTCGTCACGAGCTCGCCGACGTCGGCGAAGCGCCGATCGCCCGCTGCGACCGCCCGCAGCTCGCCCTCGGCGCCGACGGCACAGAGCAGCCCGCGCTGCTCGTCGGGTAGCCAGACGCTGCAAAAGCGCATCTACGCGCGCCCCGCCCAGGCGACCGCTTCCACCTCGACGAGCATGCCCGGCACCGCCAGATCGCTCACCTCGACAAGCGTCGAGGCAGGCCGCGCGTCGCCGAAGAACTCCTGGCGGACGGGGTTGATCGCCTGGCGGTGGGAGACGTCCTTGAGGTAGACGGTGATCTTGACGATGTCGGCGAAGGAGGCGCCCGCGGCGTCGAGGATCTGGGCCATGTTCTCGAAGACACGGCGCGTCTGGGCGACGGGGTCACCGGCGCCCACGAGCCGCCCGTCGCCGTCGAGCGGGGCGACGCCCGAGATGTAGAGCTGGTCGCCGCCGCGGACCGCGTCGGTGTAGTGGCTGAGCGGCTCGCTCATGCTCTCGACCCGTATCTCCTCACGTCCGCCCATCGCGCGCGCAAGCATACGGGCGGCGCTAAGAACGGGCCCGACCGGGTCGATCCGGCCACGATGGATCCCAGCGACGGCCGAGACGTGTTCAAGCCGACGGCCACGACCGCAGAGCGCGCGCGCAAGCGGCGGCTATGGGTCGCTGTCGGTCAACGTGACGGGCCCGCCCGACCGCGTGAACGCCCTGCGCTCCTCGCTGACGAAGATCATCAGCCGCTGAGGTCAGCCCGAGTCGCGCACGCGGCCTGAGCGTTAGGCGTGTAGCGGCCAGGAGCTCTAATCAGCTCAGCGGAGCCTCATCGAGCGACGGCGACCCTGCGCGTCATTACTATCGTGGGACATCGGGGGCAGTAGCTCAGTTTGGTGGTAGCGCCGGTCTCCAAAACCGGAGGTCCCAGGTTCGAGTCCTGGCTGCCCCGCTCCAGGGACCCCTTGCTAGCCAAGTACCTCGCTAGACTGCTAGCAGGAGAGGAAGCGTCGGTACGGAGACCACATGAGCTTTCTCGATCGCATCAGCCGTGTCCTTGACGTAGCGCTCAACGTGCGGCATTACTGGGGTACCTTGCGCTAGCTCGCCGCGGATGTGGCGGAACCGGTAGACGCACCAGCTTTAGGTGCTGGCGAGGGAGACCTCGTGGGGGTTCGAGTCCCTCCATCCGCATCAGCTTTCGCGCAGCCACGAGCCCAGGAACGGATCGACGAGCCGCCATCCGGTGCGCGTCGCCGCGTCATCGACGAGGTGGCCGTCGCCCAACAGCCGCTCGACGGCCGCGCGGGCAGATCCCCCCTTCGGCAGGCCGAAGCGTACGTCGGCCTCGTGGCTGCCCAGAGCGACGGTCCGCTGCGCGATGACCTTCAAGACGCGACGTTCGAGCGACGTGCAGGACTCCCACAGGACCTGGACCTCGCCGCGTCCCTCCAGTCGGGCGGCCTGAAGGGCGTCGATCCAGGCTTCGATGTCGCCCCGCTGGCCGGCGTCGAGGCGCTCGTACAGATGATGGGCCAGCAGCATCGCGCGCTGCGGATGTCCTTCGGCGGCGTCGAGCAATGGGCCGAGCGCCTCACCCGGGTCGCGCCGACCGTCGGCAAAGCGCGCCACGATGTAGTCGGCCAGGTCGTCCGGCGGCAAGCGCCCGACCTCGACGGGAGCAGCCTGCGCGAAGAAAGCGTGCCGCCGGTCGCCGAACAGCGCGCGCATCAGGCCCGGATGCGAGCCCGAGAAGATGTAGGCCGCCGCATTGCCTTGGCCCTCGAGCTCCGAGCGGAACACCCCGGGCAGCGCGGCATCGATCCGCACCACCTCCTGGAACTCGTCGAAGGCGATCACGCACGGGCGGCCGGTACGCTCATGAATGCGACGCGGAAGCGCCAGCCGATCCAGCAGGCCCGGCGCGCTTATCTGGGGCGTCGCCTTGACGCCGACGCCGGCCGGCGCTGCGCTGACGGTTGGGTTCAGCGTCCGGACCAGACCGTCATACCACCGGCGCAGGCGGGAGTCGAGCTGCGCGCTGTAGGCGCGCTCGATCCGCTGCGCGACGTCCGCTGCAGTCACGCACCCGAGGAAGCCGACTTCGATGGGGATTGCCCCGTCCCTCTGCACCGCGGCGAGCGTCGCTCGCAGCAGCGACGTCTTGCCGTACCGCCGGGCACCCTCCAGGCGGCTGTTGCGGCCGTCCAACGCGCGATCTTCCAGCAGCCGCAACTCGCCGGCCCGATCGATCAGCCCGCTCGGGTCGACCGGCTCCTCATATACGAACGGGCTAGCCAAGGTGTTCTAGCTTAGCACCGTATGGTGTCAGATTCCGCCACCGGGCGGTGCCATGATCGTCACCTTGCGGGAGCGCGTGTGCCGCTTCTAGACTCGCCCTACCGATCCCCGCGGCGGTGGAGGAACGGCAGACTCGATGCACTCAAAATGCATTGCCCGAAAGGGCGTGTGGGTTCGAATCCCACCCGCCGCACTCCGCGAAGCGCTCCCTAGCGTGGTGCGCGCGTCGTCACCGCCGGGTCCTCCGGCGTGCGCGTGATCACTTCGTCGAAGTTGTAGAGGGCTCCCGGCTGGCCCGTGCCCGGCTTGCCGAAGCCGAACCCGAGCGACTCGAAGAACTGCACGTGCCCAAGCGCGGTGCGGAAGCCTGGCGCGCCCTTGATCGGCGAGTCGGCGGAGTCCTCCGGCTGGCTGTAGCGCATGAACGCGCGATCGAGCACGGGCTTGCCGTTGGCCTGGCGCGCCACCGCGCGATGGACGGCCTCGACGCCCATGAACTCCGCTGCCTGGCGCGCCAGCACGGCCTTCTCGCGGTTCGCGAAGACCGTCGTCGCGAGCAGGTACGCGTTGATGAAGACCGTCGAGGCGATCTCGATCGTCTCGAGCAGGCTGGCGCGCGTGGCCAACACGGCGTTCGGGATCCAGATCTGCTTGGTCAGTGGCTTGGCGCCGATCTCCTTGCCGATCAGGGCCTGGTAATGGAGGAGATCCTGGCGCGCGGCGGCGCCGAAGTTGCGCTGCGTCGCGGGGTCGCGCGGAAACAGGCGCGCGCCCTGCTCGTAGGCGAGCGTGTTGAGGATCACGCCGGCCACTTCGGCCGTGGCGATCACGTTCATCAGCTCCTCGGAGTTCTCACGATGCTTCGAGTAGCGAGCGCGGGCCGGAGCGTCCTCGGCGAGGCCCAGCATGCCGATGCCGCCGAGGGTCGCGGCGGCGCCGGCGACGAGCTGGCGGCGCGTGGGCGC
>JACCXP010000150.1 GCA_013696905.1 Thermoleophilaceae bacterium | reverse complement strand
CGCCTCCGCGGCGTCCGGCGCGAGCGTCTCGGCACATGTGCCGGCCGCCGCTCGCAGCGCATCGACGCGCCGCAGCCGCTCGCGCTCTCCCGCGAGCTGCTCGCGCTCGCCGGCGCTCGGTCCGAGTGCGTCGATCTCCGCGAGCTCGAAAGCGAGCAGGTCGAGGTCGCGCTCGCGGGCCCCAGCACGGGCGCGCAGGTCGTCGAGCTGCCGCCGCAGCCGGCCTACCCGCGCATGGCAGGCCACGAACTCGGCGTCGACGTCGGCGTGCTCGGAACCGCAGAAGGAGTCGAGTGCCGCGAGCTGGGCGGCGCCGAGCGTGAGCCGCCGGTGCTCGTGCTGGCCGTAGAAGACGAGCAGGCGCGAGCCGAGCTCACGCAGGTCGGCCGCGCTCGCCGAGCGCCCCTGCACGAACGCGCGCGTGCGGCCCTCTGCGCCGACGCGCCGCGCCAGCACGAGCTCGTCGCCGTCCGGCAAGCGCTCGCGCAGGTCGGCGAGCTCTGGGTCGTCGAGGAGGCCGGGTGGCGGCCTGAAGACTCCCTCCACGTAGGCCTCCGAAGCCCCCGGGCGGACGATCCCGGCGCGCGGCTTCCCGCCCAGCAACAGGTCCAGTGCGTGCGCGAGCACCGTCTTCCCGGCGCCGGTCTCACCCGTGATGGCGGTGAGACCGGATCCAAGCCGCAGCTGCGCACACTCGATCAAGAGCAGGTTCTCGACTCGAAGCTCGCTGAGCACCCGTCCACGTCTACCACGGGCTCCCGACGGAGCCGCCGGCTCGAGAGCCCGCTGTCACCGTCGCGTCGCGCTTGCGACCAAGATGTCGCTCAGTTCGCCAGGCGCCCGAACTTCTCCCCGAAGCGGCGATAGAACGATGACCCCGGGAGCTGGGCCAGCAGCACGCGGTCGTGCTCGAAGCGCACCCCGAGCGTTCCTTCGGGGGCGAGCTCGCCGATGATCCGCCCGTCGGCGGCGACGTCGACCGCCTCCGCGCGCGAGAGGTTCTGCACGCGCAGGACGGATGTCGTCGCCACGACCAGCGGCCGCGCCGTCAGCGAGTGCGGGGAGATGAAGGAGACGACGAAGCCACTCACCCCCCACGCGAGCACCGGGCCTCCGTTGGCGAGGTTGTAGCCCGTCGAGCCGGCCGGCGTCGCGGCCACGAGGCCGTCGCAGCGCACCTTCGCGAGCTGCTCGTCCTCGACCGAGTAGGCGAGCTCGGCTACGCGCGCGTCGGCGCGGCGGTGGAGCGAGATGTCGTTGACGGCGACGGCGCTCGCCCCGTCGAAGTCGCATACGAGGTTCGGCATCCGCAGCAGGTCGAACTCTCCCGAGAAGCTGCGTTGGATTCCCTCGTCGAGCTGCTCGCGCTCGACCGTGGCGAGAAAGCCGATCTTGCCGAAGTTGACTGCGAACACGGGTACGTCACGGCCCGCGAACAGGCGCAGCGCCTCGAGGATCGTGCCGTCGCCACCGAGCACCATCGCGAGCTCGACGCCCTCGGCCAAATCCGCTCCGAGCGGCGTGACCGCCCCGTCCAGCCCGTGCTTCGCGATCTCCGCGGGTGGCGCGCTGAGCTCGCGACCGGCGGTGGCGGCCGCCTCGACCACCCGCACGACCGCCTCCGCAGTCTCGCCGCCGCTGCGATGCGTGAACAGCGCGATGCGGCTCGCGGTCACGGCTCTACCCGTCGCGCCGCCGCCTCGAGGTCCGCGAGGTCCCGGGAGTGCCCGGGCCCCGAGATCCACACGAAGCTCTCACGGTTGCCGGCCGGACCGGGCAGGCCCGACGACGCGTAGCCGAGCACGGAACGGCCCTCTCCTCGGGCCCAGGCGCCGACCGCCACGAGCGCGGCCCGGCGCTCCGCGCCAGAGCGCACGACCCCGCCCTTGCCGACACGCCCGCGACCGACCTCGAACTGCGGCTTGACGAGCGCGAGGCAGTCGAAGCGCTCGCCCGCCGCGGACAGCACCGCTCCGAGAGCCTTGGTGAGCGAGATGAACGAGACGTCCGCGACGATCAGGTCGGGCCGGTAGGGCAAGAGCGACGGCTCGAGTGAGCGGGCGTTGACACGCTCGAGGACGGTCACGCGCGGATCGTTGCGAAGCGCCCAGTCGAGCTCCCCGTAGCCGACGTCGAGAGCCACCACATGCGCGGCTCGGCGCTTGAGCAGGCAGTCCGTGAAGCCGCCGGTCGAGGCGCCGACGTCGAGGCAATGGCGCCCGGCGGGGTCGATCTCGAAGGCATCGAGCGCGTTCGCGAGCTTGACGCCGCCGCGCGAGACATAGGCGGGCGCCTCCTTGACCGCGACCGGCTCGTCCTCGGCCACGAGCTGACCGGGCTTGTCGGCGCGGCGGCGAGCTGCTCCGAGGTGCACCTGGCCGGCCATGACGGCCGCCGCGGCACGCGAGCGCGACGGGAAGAGGCCGCGCTCGAGCAGCAACGTGTCGAGCCTTGTCTTCGCCATCGCGCGGGAGCGTAGTGACGGCGAACCTCCTGGAGCCGGCCGAGTTCGCTACGCCGGCGAGGCGCTGCCCCGGCGTGCGGGGCCTAGCGCGAGGCGAGCGCCGGCCCGGACACCCTCGCGAGCACGCGCTCGGCGAGCGCCTCAGGCGTCAGGCCGACCTCCTCGCGAAGGAGCGCCGGAGTGCCGTGGGTGACGTAGCGGTCGGGCAGCCCGACCCGCAGGACCCGCGTGTCCCCCATCAGGTCCGCGTCTGCGAGCGCCTCGAGCACGGCCGCTCCGAAGCCGCCGGCGAGCACGTTCTCCTCCACCGTGACGACCAGCTCGTGATCGGCGGCGAGCGAGCGCACGAGCTCGGCGTCGAGCGGCTTGGCGAAGCGGGCGTCGGCCACGGTCACCTCGAGTCCGTGCCGTTCGAGCAGATCGGCGGCCCCGAGCGCAACGGCGACCCCGTACCCATAGCCGAGCAGCGCCACACGCTCGCCCGCTCGCAGCTGCTCGCCGCGACCGACCTCCAGCGGCTTCACAACGACCGGAAGCTCCATGCCAACGCCTACGCCGCGCGGGTAGCGCAGCGCGACCGGGCCGTCGCGCAGGACGGCGGTGCGTAGCATGTGGATGAGCATCGCCTCGTCGCGCGGGGCCATCAAAACCATGTTCGGGAGCGAGCGCAGGTAGGAGATGTCAAAGGCGCCGTGGTGCGTGGGCCCGTCATCGCCCACGAGCCCGGCGCGGTCCATCGCGAACACGACGTCGAGCTGCTGGAGGCAGACGTCGTGGACGATCTGGTCGAAGGCGCGCTGGAGGAAGGTCGAGTAGACGGCCACGACCGGCTTCATGCCCTGGAGCGATAGGCCGGCGGCGAACAGCACGGCGTGCTGCTCGGCGATGCCGACGTCGTAGTAGCGCTCGGGCAGCGCCTTTTGCAGGATGTCGAGGCCGGTGCCGGTATTCATCGCGGCGGTGATCGCGCAGATGCGCTCGTCGCGGCGACACTCCTCGAGCAGGGCGGCGCCGAACACCGACGTGTATTGAGGGGGCGCCGGTGCCGCGGCGGCGGCGACCGCCTGCTTCGGAGCCGGGGCCCCGGCGATGATCGAGGCAGGCTTTGCGGCGTGCCACTGCTCCATTCCCTCGAGGCCGCCGTCCTCGGCCGGCGCGAAGCCCTTGCCCTTGACCGTCTTGACGTGCACGACGACGGGGCGATCGGCCGCGAGCGCCTCGCCGATCGCCTCTCGCAGCGCGCCGACGTCGTGACCGTCGACGACCCCGACATAGGCCAGGTCGAGCTCCTCGAAGAAGAGGCCGGGAGCCCAGTAGGCCTTGAAGGCCTCCTTCCAGATCGGACCGAGGCGCTCGAGCTTGTGGCCGATGCCGACCGGCAGCCTGGTGAGGCCCTCCTCGAACTCCTCGCGCGCCTTGTGCAGGCGGGGGTTCAGCCTGATGCGGTTGAAGTAGCGCGACAGGGCGCCCACGTTGGGGGCGATCGACATGCCGTTGTCGTTGACGACGATCACGATCGGCACACCCAGCCCACCGGCGTTGTGGAGCGCCTCGAAGGCCACCCCGCCGGTGAGCGCGCCGTCGCCGATCACGGCGACGACCTTGCCGTCCGGCCCGGCGCCGCGGCGCATCGCCTCCTTGAGGCCGACCGCATAGGAGATCGCGGTCGAGGCATGCCCCGCCCCCATGATGTCGTGCTCCGACTCAGGCATGGAGAGGAAGGGCGCGAGCCCGCCGTACTTGCGGATCGTCTCAAGCTGATCGCGGCGCCCGGTGAGGATCTTGTGCGGATAGGCCTGGTGGCCGACGTCCCAGAGCACCTTGTCGCGCGGCGAGTCGAGCAGCGAGTGCAGCGCCACCGCCAGCTCGCACGCGCCCAGGTTGGCCCCGAAGTGACCGCCGATCTCGCCGATCGTGTCGATGATCAGGAAGCGGACCTCGTCGGCCACCTGCTGGAGCTCTAGCGTGGAGAGCCGGTGCAGGTCCTGCGGCCGGTCGATCTTGTCGAGGAGGCTCATGTCGGTCGCGTGAGTATGTAGTCGGTGATCTGCTCGAGCGTCTCGGTGCGCCCGTCGACCTCGGCCAGGGCATCGCGCGCCTTTGCGTGCGAGCAGCTCGCCAGCTCGCGCGCGTGGTCGAGTCCGTAGACGCTCACGTAGGTGCTCTTGCCGTGCCGCTCGTCGGAGCGCGGAGGCTTTCCGAGCGTCGCTTCGTCACCGATCACGTCGAGGATGTCGTCGACGATCTGAAACAGCACTCCGAGCTCGGCCGCGAACCGGCGAAAGGGCAACGTCGAATGGGGATCGCTCCCCGCTACCAGCAATACGCAATCGATCGACGCTCCGATCAGCCGGCCGGTCTTGAGCTCGTGCAGGCGCCTGAGCGCCGGCCCGTCGAGGTCGCCGCTGCTCGTCACGTCGAAGTACTGACCGCCGACCATGCCGTCGACCGCCACGGCGGCGACAAGCGCGCGCAGCGCGGCCATCACGTT
>JACCXP010000382.1 GCA_013696905.1 Thermoleophilaceae bacterium | reverse complement strand
GCCGTGGCCCGCGGCCCGCGACGTCGGCCGCGTGGAGCCCGTGCCGCTCGCCGGCACGCGTGCTCTCCGGCCCGTTCGCGACGTGCTCCCCCGCAGCTCCGTGCGCGCGAGTCGCCACGCGCCGCCGCCGCCTTTTCAGAAGCTGACCGACCCGCACGGCCACGTGATCACGATCGGGACGCCGATCGCCGGGCTCGACCTCGCGCCGGTCGCGGCCGTGCTGGCGGGCACGATCCACGGCCCAGAGATCGCCACCGTGCGCGTGATCGTCGTCTCGGCCGCCCGCGTGGCGCGGGAGTGCGGCGGCGACGAGGGGGTGCTCGCGTGCTACATCCCCGACGGGCCGAGGGCCACGACCGGCGAGATGGTCGTCGCCCACGACGACCCCGACCTGCGCCACTCGGCGGTGCACGAGTACGGCCACCACGTCGACGCCCAGTACGCCAACATCACGCCTTCGGGCGGCTGCCGTCGCTCGAACGACGGCACGCGGCGCTGGTTCTTCGAGCGTGAGCGGGTGACGCGGATCACGCGCAGGGCGGGCTGCCGCTCAGGCACGCCCTACCGCCGCCTGCTCGGCGAGGTCTTCGCCGAGGACTACGTCGCCCTCAACGGCATCGTCGACTACGTCCTGCCGATCGGGCCTCCCGGCGCGAGCGTGCTCGCCGCGCTGTCGGCCGACCTGCAGCAGCCCTTCCGCGGCAGCGCGCAGGCCTTCACTGGGCTCGTGCGCCGTCGCCGTGCCGACACGCGCCAGTTTCACCTCGACACGCACGCATTCCTCTCGGCGGTCGTGTCCGGCTCGCCGCGCGCGGACCTCGACCTCTTCGTCTTCCGTCGTGGTGGCCGTCGGCCGCTGGCCGCAAGCACGAGCGACGGGTCGAGCGAGCGCGTTCGCCGGCTGCTCCCGCCCGGCGACTACGACCTCGCCGTCTTCGCGGCGCGAGCCGGAGGACGCTACCGCGCCGCGCTGCGGCTGCGCTGACCGATCCGCACCGGACGATCGCTCGCGCCATCTCTAGCCTTGCCGTGTGAGGATTGCCGTATCGAGCGACGAGCGGACCGGTGTCGCCGACGCCGTCGTGGCGGAGCTGCGTAGCCGCGGGCACGAGCCGGTGCTGCACGGGGCGCTGGCCGAGGGCGAGCGCTGCGACTGGGCGTGGGCAAGCGAGGCCGCGGCGCGCGAGGTCGCGGAGGGCCGCGCCGAGCAGGCTGTGGTGTGCTGCTGGACCGGCACGGGAGCCGCGATCGCCGCCAACAAGGTCTCAGGCGTGCGCGCGGCGCTCTGCGCCGACGCGCAGACCGCACTCGGGGCGCGGCGGTGGAACGACGCGAACGCCCTCGCCCTGTCCTTGCGGACGACGAGCGAGGCAGTGCTCGAGGAGATCCTCGACGCCTGGTTCGACGGCGACCCGAGCGCTGACGACGACGACCGGGCGAACGTCCGCCACCTCGACGAGATCTGACCGTGTCCGACGAGGAAGGGGCGGGGCCGCCGCTCGTCGTCAGCGAGACGCTCGAGCGCTATCTCGACGAGCAGGGGCTCGGAGCGGGTCCGCTCGAGATCTCGCGGCTCGGCGAGGGTCACTCGAATATCACGTTCCTGGTGCGCCGCGGCGACGAGAGCTTCGTCCTGCGGCGCCCTCCCCGACCGCCCTACCCGCCCTCGGCGCACGACGTGATGCGCGAGGCGCGCGTGCTGGCGGCGCTCGAGCGGACCGACGTCCGCACGCCCCGCGTGCTGGCGTCGTCGCCTAGCGAGGAGCTGCTCGGGGTCCCCTTCTACGTGATGGACTACGTCGAGGGCCACGTCGTCGGGGACACGGTCCCGGCCGTGCTCGACGATCCTGCTCAGCGGCGCCGAATCGCCCTCGAGCTCGTGGACGCGCTCGCCGAGCTCCACGCGGTCGACTGGGCGACGATCGGACTCGACGACTTCGGGCGCCCGAGCGGCTACCTCGAGCGCCAGGTGCGGCGCTTCGGCGAGCTCTGGGAGAAGAGCGCCACGCGCGAGCTCCCCCGCATGGGAGAGCTGACCGAGTGGCTACGTCGCTACCTGCCGGAGTCGCCGACCGCGACGCTCGTGCATGGCGACTATCGGCTCGGAAACCTCGTCTACGCACCCGCGGCGCCCGCCCGCGTGGCCACGGTGCTCGACTGGGAGATGGCCGCGATCGGCGATCCGCTCGCCGACGTCGGCTACCTGGCGGCCACCTACGCCCAGCCCGGCGACCCGGAGAATCCGATGGGCACGCTGTCGCGCGCCACCGCGGGCGGCGGCTTCCCGAGCCGCGAGGAGCTATTCGCACGCTACGAGGAGCGCAGCGGGCGAGCAGTGGGCGATCAGCGCTGGTATCAGGTGCTCGCGCTATGGAAGTCGGCGGTCTTCCTCGAGGGCAGCTATCGACGGCTGTTGAGCGGCACGACCGACGACCCGTTCTTTCGCACGCTCGACCGCGGAGTGCCGCAGCTCGTCGACTACGCCCACGAGATGACGACGCGCTGAGCTTGAGAGCCGCGCTCGTCACCGGCGGCTCGAGTGGAATCGGCCTCGAAATCGCCCGCGCGCTCGGAAGCGAAGGCTACGCCGTCACGCTGTCGGCGCGCCGCCCCGACAAGCTCGCGCACGCCGCCGCCGGACTGCGCGACGCGGACATGGACATCCACGCCGTTCCGGCCGACATGGCCATCGAGGACGACGTCACAGCGCTCGCCCGCGCGCACGGCGACCGCTACGGTCGCCTCGACGTGCTCGTCAACAACGCAGGCGTCGGCGTCGGCGGAGCGATCGAGGGCCATCCGACGCCCAAGCTCGACCTCCAGCTCGCCGTCAACCTGCGTGCCGTCTATTTGATGACGCGCGAATGCATCCCGTTGCTGAGGGCCGCGGGCGCCGAGCACGGCAAGGCGTTGATCGTGAACATGTCGTCGGTCACGGGCAAGGTCGGCGAGCCGGGGCTCGCCGCCTACTCGGCAACCAAGGCCGCCTTGATCGGGTTCACCCAGGCGGCGCAGGGCGAGCTCGCGGGGGCGGGGATCCAGGCGACCGCACTCTGCCCCGGCTTCGTCGACACCGCCATGAGCGACTGGGTCGAGGGCGTCTCCAAGGAGGAGATGATCAAGCCCGCCGACATCGCCGAGGCGGTCCTCTTCCTGCTGCGGACCTCCCCGGCGTGCCGCGTGCCGGAGATCGAGTTCGCGCGCGCCGGCGGCAGGCTGTGATCAGCCCTCGGGGAGCTCGACGCGGTCGATCCGGCACTCCTCGACCGGCCGGTCCTGCGCGCCCGTCGGCTGCGACTCGATCGCGTCGACCGCGTCCATGCCGTCGGTCACCTGCCCGAAGACGGTGTGCTTGCCGTCGAGCCACGGCGCCTCCTTGGCGGTGACGATGAAGAACTGCGAGCCGTTCGTGTTCGGCCCGGCATTCGCCATCGCGAGCGCGCCGCGCACGACCTTGTGGTCGTTGAACTCGTCCTCGAACTCGTAGCCGGGGCCGCCGCGGCCGGTGCCATCCGGGTCGCCGCCCTGGACCATGAAATCACGGATCACGCGATGGAAGATGACCTCGTCGTAGAAGCCCTCGCCGGCGAGGCGGCGGAAGTTCTCGACGGTCTTGGGCGCGTCGTCGTCGAACAGCTCGACGGTGATCGGCCCGTGGTTCGTGTGCAGGGTCAGCTCGCTCATCGTGTCGCTACCTCCAGCCGGAGCGCCACGCCCCGGACGTCTTGGCTGTGAACCTTCTCGACGACCTCGGCCGCGCGCTCGGCCGGCACGTCGACGAACGAGAAGCGCTCGAGCATGCGCACGTTGCGCACGTCCTCGCCCTCGAGATGGGAATGATCGATGATCGCGGTGATCAGGTCGGCGGGCTCGAGGCCGTGCGCCCTGCCCAGGCCGGCGATCAACTTCACGGTCGGCTGCTCGGGCCGGCGGGGCTTCGTATGGCGGGGGCGGCGAGTCTCGCCGGGCTCGCGTCGCGGGGAGCGCGCGCGGCGGCGGCGAGTGCTCGGAGCGACGGAACCCTCGGCCGCCGCGGCCGTCGGCTCCACGGGCGCGCCCTCCCCGGGGACCTCTGCCGTGGTCTCGTCC
>JACCXP010000378.1 GCA_013696905.1 Thermoleophilaceae bacterium | reverse complement strand
CGCCTTCCGAGGAGGACTCGAACGCCAACCTCCAGGAGATCCAGGAGAAGATCAACGTCTCGCTGGCGGAGGACATCCAGCGCACGCTCGGCGCCGCGTACTTCCCCAACATCCGCTTCAACCTCTCGCGCGTGACGCTGCCCACCAACGTGCAGACCGCGATCGATCAGGCGCAGTCGGCCTTCGCCGACGTCAGCAAGTCGCGCGCCCGCGTCCGCCAGGCGGAGTTCCAGAACCAGGCGAACCGTCTGCTGGCGAAGACCTATCAGCAGAGCCCGGAGCTCGCCCAGATCGAGGCGATCAAGTCGATCCCCGAGGGCGCCGAGGTGATCTTCAACGTCGGGGGGCAGAGCGGACCCGGTCTGAACGTGGGCCGCCGGTAGCGCCGTGGTGGTGCTGCTGCTCGAGGTCGTCCTGCCGGTCGTCCTCGTTGCGATCATCGGGGCCGTGATCGTGCTCGAGCGCCGGACGCGTCGAAGCCGGGGGGCGCTGTGGGCAGCGACGACCCACGGGCTCCCCGAGGGCGGCTTCGCGGTCGTGCTGCAGTGTGACGGCCAGCCCACCCAGCTCGTCGCGCGAATCCCGCCCGGGCTGCCGCACGAGCAGTTCTCCGAGCGCCTCGCCGAAGCGCAGTCCGAGGCGGAGGCCGACGCCGCCGCGCTCAATTCGTCGCTGGCGCGGGGCTAGCGTCGCGCGCGAGCGACGACGAGCGAGCCCCGCACGACGCGGTGGTGGTTGCGCAGGTCGGCCGCCTCGAGCCTGACCTGGTAGCGGCCACCGACACGCGGCCGGAAGACGAACGCCCGTCGCCCGTAGCCGACCGTCCGGCGTGAGAAGAACGCGAGTCGGCCGCCGCGCGTGACCCTGATCGACACGCGCGAGACCTTCGACAGGCGGAAGCGGATCGGCAGTGGACGCCGCGCGCGGCCCCGCCGCACGCTCGCGAGCTCGAGCCGCGGCTCTTCCTCCAGGTAGCGCGTGAAGCGCTGCTCGGCGTCACAGTAGACCGGCGCCGTGGTGCGCTCGCAGAGGTTGCCGAGGAAGTCGCGCACGAGGCGGTGGTAGCCGAGGTCCGACTCACGCCCCGGGCGCGCGTACAGCGACCACGCGCCGGTGTCGTAGCGCGGCACGGCCTGACGAGCCGCACGGTCGCCGGCCTCGAACAGGTCAAGCGCGCGCGGCTCGTTCGAGGCACGCGCGAAGTCGTGCAGGCCGCTGACCGCTTGCAGGAAGCCGTTCAGCACCCGCAGGCGCGGGTTGAACGAGTAGATCAGGTAGTGGTTGCCGCCGTCGGCGGCAACGCGCACTCCGATCGGCGGGCGCTGCTCGAAGGCGCCGAGCGCGGCGCGACCGACCTCGAGGTAGGCCGGCTCCTCGAGCAGCTCTGCACCCCTGGCGAGCGCCTGCACCGCGGTCCCCTGGGCGAGCCCGCTGATCCACGGCGGGCGCCCTCCGGCGTACTCGAAGTAATACTCCCAGGCGGTGAAGCCACCGCGCGGCACCCCGAGCGCGACCATCGCGTCGAGCAGCTCGCGCAGCGCACCGCGCCGGCAAGGCACGCCCGGCCGCGTGTTCTGCCCGACGCAGGCGTTGTAGAGCGCGTTCGCGCGTCCGAAGGACGCAAGCGGCTGGAGCTGGAGGCCCTGCCCGCGGTAGTACTGGAAGATCACCGGCGAGCTGCCGAGCGTGAGGCGCGCTCCAGGAGCCGGGAAGGGGCGCGAGCGCCAGAACTCGGTGTTGCGCTCGAGCAGCACGAAGAGTGCGGGCATGCGGGCGCCGTCGAGGTCACGACCCGCGGCGATCCGCTCGAGCGTCGCGATCACGCTGTGGAGCTCCGCTCGCCGCTTCCCCGAGAGGCGCTTTCGCACCGAGCGTGACTCGTCGTAGAGGCGGCGGTAGGAGTCGTGCGCGTCGCGCGTGATGATGCCGTCGAGCAGCGCGCGGCGCACCGAGGCCTTCACCGTCGGCCCGCGGGCGACGGCGCTCTCGGGCCCGGCCGCGGCTAGTGCCGCCAGCAGGACGAGGGCCAGTATCAGGGCGATGGGTGGTCGGAGCGACATGGCAGCGTGAACCGGACAGAACCGGGGAGGTTGCGTAGGCACCTTCAGTAGTCTCGGCGAAGGACCTCCTTCAGGGCTACGAAAGGGACGACGATGCGACGGCGTGCGGCGGTGTTGGGCAGCCTCGCCCTGATGCTCTTCGGCGCCACGGGGATCGCGGCCTGTGGAGGCGCGGACAGGCAGTCCTCGGCGCTGCTCGAGCGCGCGCTCGCGCGCCCGGTCGCGAGCGCCGACGTGGTCGTCGACCTGAGGGTCGACGC
>JACCXP010000372.1 GCA_013696905.1 Thermoleophilaceae bacterium | reverse complement strand
TTCAGCGCGCCCGTGATGAGCGGCTGCTACGCGTTCCCCGCCGTCCAGACAGACGTCACCGGCGTGTTCACGAACAAGTTCACGACCGACGCGATCCGTGGCGCCGGGCGCCCGGAGGCCACCCACGCGATCGAGACCATGATGGACCAGGTCGCGATCGAGCTCGGCATGGACCCGCTCGAGCTTCGGCGCAAGAACTTCATCAAGAAGGAGCAGTTCCCGTTCACAACCGCGAACGGCTTCACGTACGACTCGGGCAACTACGACGGCACGCTCGACCGTTGCCTCGAGATGCTCGATCTCGAGGCGTTCCGGCGTGAGCAGGACGAGCTGCGCGAGCAGGGGATCTACCGGGGGATCGGCTTCTCGACCTACGTCGAGATCTGCGGCCTCGGGCCCTCGCGGGCGCTCGGGCCGAGCGGCTGGGGAATCGGCGGCGGCTTCTTCGACGCCGCCGAGGTGCGCGTGCACCCGACGGGCTCGGTGACCGTCTACACCGGCACCTCTCCGCACGGACAGGGACACGAGACGGGCTTCGCCCAGATCGTCGCCGATCGCCTGGGAGTCGACCCGCAGCAGGTGGAGATCCTCCACGGGGACACGAACGCCGGGCCGTTCGGCAAGGACACCTACGGCTCGCGCACGCTCTCGGTGGGCGGCGAGGCCGCCGCCCGTGCCGCCGAGAAGGTGGCCGAGAAGGCACGCGCGATCGCGGCTTTCAACCTTGAGGCGGCGCCCGAGGACATCGAGCTGCGCGACGGCAAGTTCTCCGTCCGCGGCTCGCCCGACAAGGGGGTCGCGATGGCCGACATCGCGGGCTCCGCCTACACCGACCTCACCGGCCTGCCCGAGGGGATGGAGGCGGGTCTGCACGAGACGGCCTATTACGACCCGGAGAACTTCGTCTGGCCGTTCGGCGCCCACGCTTGCATCACCGACGTGGACATCGAGACCGGCAAGGTGAAGGTCGTCCGCTACGTCGCGGTCGACGACTGCGGGCCGGCGATCAACCCGATGCTGATCGACGGCCAGGTGCACGGCGGCATCGTGCATGCGATCGGCCAGGCGCTCTACGAGCAGGTCGTCTACGACGACGAGGGCCAGCTCGTGACCGGCACGTTCGTGGACTACGCGCTGCCGACGGCGGCGGAGATCCCGAGCTTCGAGACAGACCGCACCGAGACCCCATCGCCGACCAACAGCCTCGGCGTCAAGGGCGTCGGCGAGGCGGCCACGATCGCCTGCACGCCGGCGGTGCTCAACTCCGTGCTCGATGCGCTGCGCCCGCTCGGCATCAAACACATCGACATGCCACTGACGCCGATGCGGATGTGGCAGTACATCCAGGAGGCGCAGAACGGCGGCGACGGGCCGCGCGGCAGCGAGCAGGGCCACCCGCTCGACGAGCAGGGCGGGGGCTCTGCAGGCTCCGGCCCGGCCCGGCCCGGCGAGGGGAGCCAGTACCAATGATCCCGAGCGAGTTCGACTACACGGTCCCGGCGTCGCTCGAGGAGGCGATCGACGCGCTGTCGCAAGGGGGCGAGGACGCGAAGCTGCTCGCCGGCGGGCACTCGCTGCTGCCGCTGATGAAGCTGCGCCTGGCCGCGCCCACGCTGCTTGTGGACATACGCAACGTGCCCGCGCTGCGCGGCATCCAGCGCGAGAACGGCACGCTCCGGATCGGCGCGATGACGCCGCACGCTGAGCTCGAGGACAACAAGGAGCTCGGGCTGATCTCCGAGGCGGCCGGGCTGATCGCCGACCGCCAGGTGCGCCACCGCGGCACGATCGGGGGCTCGCTCGCCCACGGCGACCCGGCCTCGGACCTGCCGGCGGTGATGCTCGCGACCGAGGCGACCGTCACTGCGCAGGGCACGGGCGGCCAGCGGGAGATCCCGGTGGCCGAGCTGTTCCAGGACTACCTGACGACGTCGCTCGCCCCCGACGAGGTGCTCACCGAGATCCGCGTGCCGGCGCTCGAGGGCTACTCGTACGGGTACGAGAAGTTCACGCGCCGCGCCGAAGACTGGGCAATGGTCGGCGTCGCGGCACTCGTGTCGGTGCGCGACGGGGTCTGCGAGGACATCCGCGTCGGCCTCACCCACATGGCATCGACGGCGCTGCGGGCGAGCGCCGTCGAGGAGGCGCTGCGCGGCCAGCCGCTCGACGCCGACCGGATCGCGCAGGCGGCCGAGCTCGCGAACGAGGGCACGGATCCTCCCGCAGACCTCAACGCGACCTCCGACTACAAGCGTCACCTGGCGCGGGTGCTCACCCGTCGCGCGCTCCACAAGGCGGCGGGGCTGTCGTAGGCGCTCCGCTCGACGGGCTCTCGCTGACAGACGTCGACGGGGTGCGAGCGGTGCTCGCGCAGGAGGACTACCTGGCCGACCGAGCCCTCTCGACCGCCGTCTACCTCGCGTCCGTCCTCGGCCAACCGCTGCTGCTCGAGGGCGAGGCCGGAGTCGGCAAGACGGAGGTCGCGCGAGCGCTCGCGGGCGCGACCGGCGCGCGCCTGATCAGGCTCCAGTGCCACGAGGGGATCGACCTCCACCAGGCGCTGTATGACTGGGACTACCAGCGCCAGCTGCTCGCGATCCGCGCCGCCGAGGGCGGTCTCGCCCCTGGCGGCGGGCTCTACTCGCGCGAGTTCCTGATCCCGCGGCCGCTGCTCGAGGCGCTCGAGCACGAAGGGCCGGTCGTGCTTCTGATCGACGAGGTCGATCGGGCCGACGACGAGTTCGAGGCGTTCCTGCTCGAGTTCCTGTCGGACTTCCAAGTGACGATCCCCGAGCTCGGCACGGTCACGGCGAGCGGTCGCCCGCTCGTCGTGCTCACGTCCAACCGCACGCGCGAGCTGCACGACGCGCTCAAGCGCCGCTGCCTCTACCACTGGATCGACTATCCGAGCGTCGAGCGCGAGGCCGAGATCGTGCGCGCCCGCCTACCGGAGGCTCCCGAGGCGATCGCCCTGCGCGTCTGCGCCGCCGTCGGCCGGCTGCGCGCCGAGGAGCTCTACAAGCTGCCCGGGGTCGGCGAGACGATCGCCTGGGCGCGCGCGCTGCTCGCCCTTGGCGACGACGACCTGACGCAGACGCTCGGCGTCGCGCTCAAGGTGAAGGAGGACATCGAGCGCGTGCAGGAGCGGCGGGTGCTCGAGGGTGTCTGACTCGCGCACGGCGGACGATCTCGGCGTCGCCGTCAGCGAGCGCCTGGCCCTGCTCGCCGCCTCTATGCGAGCGGGCGGCGCGCGCGTCGGCCTCGGCGAGCTGCTCGCCGCACACCGCGCGCTCGCCGCGGTCGATCCATCCTCGCGCGGCGATGCCTACTTCGCCCTGCGCGCCGCGCTCTGCTCGCGACGGGCCGACCTCGACGCGTTCGAGGCCGCCTGGGAGGCTGTCTTCGGGCGGGCGACGGAGTTGCCGGTGCCGCCCGACTTCGCCGACGCGATGAAGCTCGCCCTGCCGCAGATCCCCCCGCCGGACGCGGGCTCCGCCGGCAAGCAGGTCGAGGCGCCGTTCGGCGAGCGCCCGCTGCCCGCCGCGGCAAGCGAGGTCGAGCTGCTGTTCGAGCGTGACTTCGCCGACTACTCGGACGCCGAGCGCGCGATTGCGCGCCGCCTGATCGCGCGCCTCGCCGCGCGCGGACCGATGCGTCGCAGCCGCCGCACGCGACCGTCGCGACGCCGGGGGGACGTGCACGACCTGCGCCGTACTCTGCGCGCGTCGCTGCGCCACGGAGGGGAGCCGCTCGAGCGACGCTTTCGCGAGCCGACGCTGCGGCCCCGGGCGCTCGTGCTCGTCT
>JACCXP010000138.1 GCA_013696905.1 Thermoleophilaceae bacterium | reverse complement strand
GACCTGGTTCGCGTCGCGGTCCCGCGCGACGAGGACGCGGAGGCGCTGAAGACGATCGTCAAGCGCTCCGCCATCCCTGTTATCGCGGACATCCACTTCAACCACACGCTCGCGCTCAAGGCCATCGACGCCGGCGCCCACTGCATCCGGCTCAACCCGGGCAACATCGGCGGTCGTGACAAGGTCGCCGAGGTGGCGCGCAGGGCGACGGCCGCCGGCGTGCCGATGCGGATCGGCGTCAACTCGGGCTCGCTGCCGAAGCACCTACACGAGCTCGAGCGCGACCAGCCGGTCGAGGCGCTCGTGGCTGCCGCGGCCGAGTTCGTCGCCCTCATGGAGTCGCTCGACTTCGAGGACTTCAAGGTGTCAATCAAGTCGACGAACGTGCCGAACACGATCGCGGCCAACCGCCTCCTGTCGGAGCGCATCGACTATCCGCTTCACCTCGGCATCACCGAGGCGGGCACGAAATGGTCGGGCTCGCTGAAGTCGGCCGTGGGGCTGGGCACGCTCCTCGCGGATGGCATCGGCGACACGATCCGGATCTCGCTCTCGACCTTCCACGCCGAGGAGGAGGTCAAGGTCGCCTGGGAGATCCTGAAGGCGCTCAAGCTGCGCGAGCGCGGCCCCGTCCTGATCGCGTGTCCCACGTGCGGGCGCCTCCAGTTCGATATGGACACCGTCGTCGCGGAGATCGAGCAGCGCCTCGAGTCCTACGCCGATCCTGTGGAGGTCGCGGTGCTCGGCTGCGCCGTCAACGGGATCGGCGAGGCCTCGCACGCCGACTTCGGCATCACCGGTGCGAAGAACGAGGGCCTCATCTTCGCTCACGGCAAGCCGCTCCGAAAGGTGCCCCAGGAGCGCCTGGTGGACGAGCTGTTCGCCGAGATCGACCGCTCGCTCGCGATCGGGCGCACCGAGGTCGACGAGCGCAAGGCCGCCGAGGGCGCGCAGTGGCTCAAGCGGATCGAGGACGAAAATGCCGACGAGCTGACCCCCGAGCGACTCGCCGCGATGGAGGCGGCGGCTGCGCGGGCCGATGACGGCGACGAGGCCGCGGCGGTGACAGATGCCCTGCTCGAGCCGCGGCTCAAGCTGGGGGAAGACGTCTCGCCGACCGCAGGGCGGCGTTTCACGCGCGCTTGACCGGCCTTTACCTGCGCCGCTCGAGGGGAGATACTCACTCGATGAAGATCAACAGGGTCAGCCAGCGCAAGGTCCGTCGCAACGAGGACGGGGTGAGCGTCGCGGCCGACGTGAACGCGACCATCGCGGCCAACGTCAACGAGTCGAAGGGGCAGCACACGCGCGTGTCGAGCTACCAGAGGGTCGTGCAGCGCAACGGACGCACCATCGTCTCCGAGCAGCGGGTCGAGACAAGCGACGACGAGCCGGGCGGTGGAAGAGCCGAGTAAGCGGGCTAGAGGCTTCTGGGCGGCGGGTCGGCGAGCGCGCGCGCGAGGCGACTCGTGTAGGTCTGACCGCCGAAGCTCCAGCGCAGCTGCCAGCGCCCACTCGTGCCTCCGCGGACGCTGGTCAGGAAATAGCCGCTCGTCGTGACCGTCTTCACGACCGCCCCGTCGCGCAGAACCTCGATTGCCTGGGCCTGACCCTTGCGTGGCCGCGCGAGCCCGAACACCTGCACCGCCCCGCGCAGCCGGCGCACGTAGATCGGGGTCCGGAAAGCGTCGTAGCCCGGCTGCTTGGCGGAGCCCGAGGCGAGCGCGATATCGGGGCTCTCGCACCTGACGGCGAACGGGCCGTAGCGCAGGCCGGTCTGGAAGCCCTGGTAGCGGCGGTTCGTGCCCGGCTCGAACTGCGTGCGGATCGCGTCGTCCACGAGCAGGTAGTTCGAGTAGGTCTTGACGCGCGGGCGACTGAAGGAGACCCATTCGGCCTCGTTCAAGAAGGCCGCCTGGTTGGTGAGCGAGGTGCCGAAGCCGGCGCAGTCGGGGGGGTCGGTCTGGAGGCCGAACTCGGAGTTGTAGATCGGCATCCCGCGGCGCAGCCGCCGCGTGCGCACGGCGATCCGGTCGAGCGCGGCCTCGATCCGGCGCACCTGGCCGATCGTCGCGTCGTCGGGACTCGGCAGCGGCACGCGCGGGCCGCCAGGCTTGGTGTAGGCGTGGTAGGCGAGCCCGCTCATGCGCAGCTTCGGGAAGCGGGTGCACCCCCGCGCTCGCGCGGCGGCGCCGCGGTAGGGGCGGTAGCTCTGGTCGAGGCAGAAGAACTCCCGCAGGAAGAGGATCGGGCGCAGGGTGCTCGTGGCACTGAGGCGCCCCTGGCCAACCGGCAGGATCTCCCCGAAGAGGACCGTGTCACGGGCGTGGCCCGAGCGGGCGAGCGCCCCCTGTGCGGCGGCATAGAGGCGCCGGTACTGGTGCGGCGAGCTCGGTGCGAGCCTGCCTCCCAGGCGCTCCGACAGCGGCTGGATGAACTGCGGGTGGTTCGGCTCGTTCCAGATCGACCACATCCGCACGGCGGGCAATCCGCGCGTGCCCGAGTAGCGCCGCCCGACCGCCTCGACGAAGCGCCCGAAGTCGGCCGGATCGGCTCGCAGCACGCCCGCGTGGCCGGCGCGCTCTCCGCGCTTGGTCGCCCACTCGGGCGCCGGCGGGCTGAGCATGAAGAAGACCTTGAGGCCGCGCTGCGTCGCCCCAGTGACGACGTCGTCGAGCGCCTCGAACGCGCCCGGAGGATACCCCGCTGGATCCGAGGCGTTGAACGCGGGCCGTGCCTCGGAGGCGCCGTTCGGGGCGAGCGTCCGCCACTGCACACGCACCTTGACGATGTCGACGCCGAGGCCTGCGAGCTCGTCAAGCGCGGCGGCGCGCCGCGCCGGGCCGCCTTGGAGGAGCTCCTGGGTGTCCTCCATCATCGACTCCTGGCGGCTCGAGGCCGCCGCGGGGGCGACGGGCGCGAGCGCCAGCGCGGCCACCAGCACGGGCAGCATTCGCATGGTCGTGGGGCGGCGCACCTGCAAGGCGATCGGTGCTGAAAACTAGTACGGGCCCCGAGGTTTCGGTGCGGTCGGGCGCGCGTGTGAGAATGGGCGCATGTCCCGCCCCCGCAGCCCCCGCATCGCATGAGGGCCGTGACGGTCGATCCCGGCCGCGAGGAGATCGGCCTCGCCGACATCCCAGAGCCCGCGCTCGCGTCCGCCACGGGCGTGAAGCTGCGTACGCTCGAGGTCGGCGTATGCGGGACCGACCGCGAGATCGCGGGCTTCCAGTACGGCTCCCCGCCACCCGGTGACGAGCGGCTCGTGCTCGGTCACGAGGCGCTCGCGGAGGTCGTCGAGGTAGGGCGCGACGTGGAGCGCTTCGCGCCGGGCGACCTCGCCGTGCCGATGGTGCGCCGACCCTGCGAGCACCTTCACTGCCGGCCCTGCCGCGCCGGGCGCCAGGACTTCTGCCAGACCGGCGACTACAGCGAGCGTGGCATCAAGCTCGCGCACGGCTTCATGACGGAGCTGTTCGTCGACGAAGAGCGCTACCTGCACCAGGTCCCCTACGGCCTGCGCGAGAGCGCGGTGCTCGTCGAGCCGCTGACGATCGCCGAAAAGGCCCTCGCGCAGGTGTGGGAGATCCAGCGGCGCCTGCCGTGGGCCGATCCGAGCGCCGCGTCCGATGAGCCCGGCCGCGGGCTCTCGGCGGTCGTGCTCGGTGCCGGTCCCGTGGCCCAGCTCGGCGCCATGGCGCTGCGTCGCCGCGGCTTCTCGACCTGGGTCTACTCGCGCTCGCCCGCGCCCAACGAGAAGGCGGACGTCGCCGGCGCGATCGGCGCGACCTACGTCTCCTCCGAGCAGGTGTCGCCGGGCGAGCTCGCCGAGCGGGTCGGCAACATCGACCTCGTCTACGAGGGCTCGGGCGCGTCGAAGCTCGCCTTCGAAGTGCTGGGCGTGCTCGGCACGAACGGCCTGCTCGCATTCACGGGCGTGCCCGGCCACGGCCCGCTCGCCGAGGTCGACACCGACGCGCTGATGCGCTCGATGGTGCTTCGGAACCAGGTCGCGCTCGGGACCGTCAACGCGGGCTTCGACTCCTTCGAGGAGGCGATCTCCGACCTCGAGCACTTCTCGCAGCGCTGGCCGGACGCCGTGCGAGCGCTGATCTCCGCGCGACACTCGATCGAGGAGCACCGCAAGCTGCTCGTGGGACACCCCGGAGGGATCAAGCACGTGATCGCCGTCGCTGAGGGCGCGTGACAGGCGCCGCCGCTCGCACCAGCGAGGAGTCGCTGCTCGAGGGGCCCCACGACTCCGGCGCGTCCGAGCGCTACCCGCCGATAGCGGACCACGGGTTGATCGGCGACATGCACTCGGTCGCGCTCGTGAGCACCGGTGGCACGGTCGACTGGTACTGCTGCCCGCGCTTCGACGCGCCGTCGCTGTTCGCGGCGATCCTCGACTCCGAGCGCGGTGGGCACTGGCGTATCGCTCCCAGTCGCGCGGGCTGGAAGAGCAAGCAGCTGTACTTTCCAGACACCAATGTCCTGTTGACGCGCTTCCTCAGCGAGGAGGGGGTCGCCGAGGTGCAGGACTTCATGCCGGTCAAGGGACCGCACGAGAACTCGCACCGCCTCATGCGCAGGGTCGTCGGCGTGCGCGGCCGCCTGCACTTCGAGATAGAGGTCGAGCCGCGCTTCGACTACGGGCGCGAGCGCCACGAGCTCCGGATGCACGAGCGCGGCGCGGTGTTCGAGACCGACGCGCTCGAGATCGCACTCGCGTCACCGGTCGCGCTCGAACGCACCGAGACCGGCGTTCGCGCGAGCTTCGAAGTCGCGACCGGCGACAGCGTCACGTTCGTGCTCGACGACGTGCTCGACGGCCGCAAGCCGCGCTCATACGACGAGGAGGACACGCGGGCGGCCTTCGAGGAGACGGTCGCCTACTGGCGTCGCTGGCTCGACCGCTCGCGCTACACGGGCCGCTGGCGCGAGATGGTGCACCGTTCGGCCCTCACGCTCAAGCTGCTTACCTACGCGCCCACCGGCGCGATCGTCGCCGCACCGACGACGTCCCTTCCCGAGGAGCTCGGCGGCGGGCGCAACTGGGACTACCGCTACACGTGGATCCGCGACGCCGCCTTCTCCCTGTTCGCGCTCCTGCGGCTCGGCTTCACCGACGAGGCGCAGGCGTTCATGGGCTGGCTCACGGACCGCTTCCGCGACTCCAAGGGGTGCGCCTCCGGGCCGCTTCAGATCATGTACGGGATCGACGGGCGCAGGGACCTGCCCGAGCAGACGCTCCCCCACCTCGAGGGCTACGCGGGCTCGGGTCCCGTGCGGATCGGCAACGAGGCTGCCGACCAGCTCCAGCTCGACATCTACGGCGAGCTGATGGACTCGGTCTACCTCTACAACAAGTACGGCACGCCGCTCTACCACGACGCCTGGGAGGACCTCTCGCGAATCGTCGAGTGGGTGTGCGAGAACTGGGACCAGGCCGACGAGGGCATCTGGGAGACCCGCGGCGGGCGCCGGCACTTCACCTACTCACGGCTGATGTCGTGGGTGAGCCTCGAGCGGGCGGTGCGGATCGCTCGCCAGCGCGGGCTGCCGGCCGACATCGTGCGCTGGAGCGCCCAGCGCGACCGCATCTACCGCCAGATCATGGAGCGCGGCTGGCACCCCGGCCGCGGCGCGTTCGTGCAGCACTACGAGACCGAGGTGCTCGACGCCTCGGTGCTGCTGATGCCGCTCGTCAAGTTCATCGCCCCGACCGACCCGCGCTGGCTCTCCACGCTTGACGCGATCTCGAACGAGCTCGTGTCGGACTCGCTCGTCTACCGCTACAACCCACAGGCGTCGCCAGACGGCCTCGAGGGCGACGAGGGCACGTTCTCGATGTGCTCCTTCTGGTACGTCGAGGCGCTCGCGCGGGCCGGGCGGCTCGAGGAGGCGCGGCTCGCGTTCGAGAAGATGCTCACCTATGCCAACCACCTCGGCCTCTACTCGGAGGAGATCGGGCCTACGGGTGAGCAGCTCGGCAACTTCCCGCAGGCGTTCACCCACCTGGCGCTGATCTCGGCCGCCTTCACGCTCGACCGCGAGCTCGGATGACTCGCCTGTCCGCCTACCTGCTGCCGACGGTCAAGGAGGTGCCCGCCGACGCCGAGGCGATCTCGCACCGTCTGATGGTGCGGGCGGGCCTCGTGCGCCAGCTCGGCGCGGGCATGTGGACCTTCCTTCCGGCCGGCTGGCGCTCGCACCGCAAGGTCGAGCAGATCCTGCGCGAGGAGATCGACGCGATCGGAGGGCTCGAGATGCTGATGCCGGTGCTTCAGCCCGCCGAGCTGTGGCGACAGACCGGACGCTTCGCGATCGACGAGCTGTTCAAGCTCAAGGACCGCAAGGGTGCAGACCACGTGCTCGCGATGACGCACGAGGAGGCGATCACCTACCACATGACGCGTGAGCTGCGCTCCTACCGCGACCTGCCGCGGATCCTCTACCACATCCAGACCAAGGAGCGGGACGAGCCGCGCCCGCGCGCGGGCCTGCTGCGCACGCGCGAGTTCATCATGAAGGACTCCTACTCGTTCGACCGCGACCGGGAGGGGCTCGACGCCTCGTACGAGCTCCACGTGAAGGCCTACGACCGCATCTTCGACCGCAGCGGGCTCGAGTGGTACCGCGTCGAGGCGGACGTCGGGATGATGGGCGGGCACGGCGCCCACGAGTACATGGCGCCATGCGCTGCCGGTGAGAACGAGGTGGCGCTGTCGCAAGCGGGCTATGCCGCGAACGTCGAGGTCGCGAGCGCGAGCCCCCGGCGCATCGAGGGCCTCCCGGAGCCGCTCGCGGCTCCCGAGCTCGTGGAGACGCCGGGCGCTGCGACGATCGACTCTGTGGCGGGCCTGCTGGGGGTGCCGTCGGGCGCGCTGATCAAGGCCTTCCCAGTCGTCGTCGACGGCCGCGGACCACTGCTGGTAATCACGCGCGGCGACCACCGGCTCAACGAGATCAAGCTCCAGAACGCGCTCGGCGCCCCCGCCCGGGCCGCCCACGCGGAAGAGCTCGAGGCGCTCTTCCGTGCCCCGGCCGGCTACATCGGTCCGGTCGGCGCGGCGGCCCCCGTCGTGGCCGACGTCGCGCTGCGCGGCCTTCGTGGCCTGGTCGCGGGAGCGAACCAGCCCGACCACCACCTGCGCGGGGTCGAGCCGGGCCGCGACTTCGAGCCCGAGTGGGCCGACGTGCGTGCGGTCGTCGCGGGGGACACCTGCCCGGCGGGATCAGAGATCCGGATCGAGCCCGCGATCGAGGTCGCCAACATCTTCAAGCTCGGCACGCGCTACTCGGAGCCGCTCGGCGCCGGCTACCTCGACGAGCAGGGCGAGGAGCGCCTGATCTGGATGGGCTCCTACGGGATCGGCCCGGCGCGCATCATGGCGGCCGCGGTCGAGCAGCGCGCCGACGACCAGGGAATCGCCTGGCCGCCTTCGATCTCGCCCTTCGACGTCGAGCTGGTCGCGCTCGGAAAGCCGGGGGAGGAGGCCCGCGAGGTCGCCGAGCGCCTGTACGAGGAGCTGCGCTCGGGAGGTCTCGACGTGCTCTACGACGACCGCGACCAGAGCCCAGGGGAGAAGTTCGCCGACGCCGAGCTGCTCGGCTGCCCGCTGCGCGTGACGGTCGGTCGGCGCGGGCTCGAGACGGGGGAGGTCGAGGCTCAGGTGCGCCGCGGGCGCGAGCGATTCTCGCTGCCGCTCGAGGGGGCGGCCGAGGCGGTGATCGAGCGATGGCGCCGGCTCGACTGACGAAGCTGCGGCTGCTCGGGCTCGACCGCTCGGGCCCGCCGCCGCTCGAGACGCGGCGGGGCCAGCCGCTGCGTCCGTGGACGATCCCGAACTACGTCGGCTACGCGCGGCTGGCGCTGATCCCGGTCTTCCTCTACCTCGGCATGTCCTCGGGCGACGGGCGCTCGACCACCGCCGCCGCCGCCTACGCCGTGATCGGCGCGACCGACTACCTGGACGGCATCCTCGCCCGCATCACCGGTCAGTACTCGCGCCTGGGCGTGCTGCTTGACCCGCTCGTCGACCGCCTGCTCGTCGTCTCGGGGGTGCTCGTGGCCTGGCGCTTCGAGTTGCTGCCGCGCTGGGCGCTCGGCCTGCTGGTGGCGCGCGAGCTGCTGATGCTGATCCTCAGCCGGGTCGCGCTCGACCACGGGCTCGACATCTCGGTCTCGATGGTCGGGCGCTGGGCGGTGTGGCCGACGATGTTCTCGATCTTCCTGTCGATGCTGTCGGACACGCCCGTCGCGTTTGCGCTGCTCGTGATCGGGCTCGTGCTCTCGTACGTGGCGACGGCGATCTCGATCCGCGAGGCCCGCCGGCACGGGGTGCGCTGACGAAGCCTCGCGCCTGACCCTCAACCTCCGCTTTAACCTCGTATACTGACCGTTTCAGAACTCGACCAAAGGCTGATATGGAGACGTTTCCGGACCTCGGCGCGCTCAGCGACCAGGAGCTCAAGGATCTGATCAACGACCTCACCGAGGAGGAGCAGGAGGTGTCCTACCGCCGCCGCATCCTGCACGGCAAGATCGACATCCTGCGGGCGGAGCTCGTCAACCGGCTGCGCAAGAAGCACGAGGACGGCGAGAGCGTGATCACCGGCGCGGACGTGCAGCAGCTCACGGACATCCTGTCGGGCAAGGCGGCGCCGCCCGGCGAGAGCCAGTAGGAAGGCCCAAGGGGCATGTCCACGCACTGTCCCGAATGTGGGTACGCGAACGCGGAGGGCGCCAACTACTGCCAGAAGTGCGGTGCGTTCCTCCCCGACTCCTCCGCGGCGGTCGATCAGTCGACGATCGCCTACCGCGTCGACGAGCTCGGGGACCTGCACCCCGTCGACCTCGAGCGGCTCGCGGGCCAGGGCGCGACGCTCGTCATCCGCTCCGGCGGCGGCCGCGCCGGCGAGGGCTTCCAGGTCAGCGACGAGCGCATGACGATCGGCCGCAGCCCGGAGGCCGAGGTCTTCCTCGACGACGTGACGGTCTCGCGCAACCACGCCATGCTCGTGCGCCGCACGGACGGCCTCTACGTCGATGACCTCGGCTCGCTCAACGGCACCTACGTCAACCGCCACCGCATCGACTCGCATCGCCTGGTCGACGGCGACGAGCTCCAGGTAGGCAAGTACAAGCTCACCTACCTCGAGCAGTGAGCGCCGAGATCGACATGGTTGCGGATGGCGTCGCTCCGGTCCAGCCGCAGAACGGGCCGGTCGCGAAGTCGCTCACGATCGGCGCGGTCTGCAAGCAGCTCGAGCGCGAGTTCCCAGACATATCGATCTCGAAGATCCGCTACCTGGAGGACCAGAAGCTGCTCGCCCCGCGGCGCACGCAGGGCGGCTACCGCCTCTACTCGCCGCGCGACGTCGCGCGCCTGCGCACGATCCTGCGTCTCCAGCGTGACGAGTTCCTGCCGCTGCGGGTGATCCGCCAGGAGCTCGCGCAGGGTCGCGACGAGTCAGAGGACGACAAGGGCCACGGGACCGAGCCGCGCACGCTGCGCCGCACGTCGGTGAGCGTCAAGGGGCAGGCCTCGCTCTACTCGCTGGGCGACGTGCTCGAGGAGACCGGCGCCGAGGTCGCGCTCGTTCGCGAGCTCGAGGAGTTCGGCGTCATCAAGGGCGAGCAGCGCGACGGCGAGGTGTTCTACGACGACACCGAGCGCGAGATCATCCGCGCCGTCACCGAGCTCGCGCGCTTCGGGGTTCACGGGCGCAACCTGCGCGTCTTTCGCACCTCCGCTGACCGTGAGGCCGCGTTGCTCGAGCAGATCCTCGCTCCGTCGCTGCGCTCGCGCAATCCCGAGCGGCGGCGCGAGGCGGTCGAGGCGCTCGAGAACCTGGCGACGATCGCCTCGCACCTCAAGTACCTGCTGCTGGTGCGGGACCTGCGCCGGATCACGGGTTGAGCCGCGTCACCGCGAGCGCCGGCGTAGACCTGCGCGCGTTCATCCGTGACATCCCCGACTTCCCGCAGGCGGGGATCGTCTTCAAGGACGTGACGCCGCTGCTGCTCGACCCGGCGGCGCTCGAACATGCGGTCGCGCTGATCGCCGACTACGCCGCCGCGCGCCGGGTCGACTACGTCGTCGCCGCCGAGGCGCGCGGCTTCATCCTGGGCGGGGCGGTCGCGGCCCGCGTCGGGGCCGGCTTCATCCCGGCGCGCAAGCCCGGCAAGCTGCCGGCGGAGACCTCGTCGGTCGAGTACGTGCTCGAATACGGCGTCGACGCGCTCGAGATGCACCGCGACGCGCTCGCGGGCGGCGCGCGCGTGCTCGTCCACGACGACCTGCTGGCGACCGGCGGCACGGCGAGGGCGCTCTGCGACCTGGTCGAGGGCGCAGGCGCCGAGGTCGCCGGCTGCGCGTTCGCGATCGAGCTTGGGTTCCTCGACGGCCGCGCTCGGCTGCGCCCCTACGACGTGCACTCGCTCGTCACCTACGACGCGGAGTAGATGCAGGCCGTGCAGGATCTCCCGACCGTGCTCGACGTCGGGCTCACGCTCGACGGCGTGCTCGGCTTCGAGCTGCTCGACGTGGGCGACGAGCACGCCCGCGGGCGCGTGGCCGTCGAGGACCGGGTGCGCCAGCCCTTCGGGCTCGTGCACGGCGGCGTCTACGCCGCGCTGGCCGAGTCGATCGCCTCGATCGCGACCTTCAGGGCCGTGCATCGCGACGGGATGATCGCGATGGGCTCGTCGAACCAGACGAGCTTCCTGCGCCCGATCACGAGCGGGACCGTGCACGCCGACGCGCGCCGGCGCCACCGCGGCCGCACGAGCTGGATGTGGGACGTCGACTTCTCAGACGACGAGGGCCGGCTGTGCGCGACCACGCGTATAGCGATCGCTGTGCGACCGGCGCCTTCGTAGCGGCGCTCAGCGCAGGACGCGGAAGGCGAGTGCTGCGCCGAGCCCGTAGACCAGGTGGAAGCCGACGTCGGTCGCGAGCGACGACGCCGAGTACTCCCATGGCGGCGGCGCGAGCTTCATCGCCGGGAGCTCGACCTGGCTCGCGCCCCAGGCCGCGATCCCGAACGCGATGCCGCTCCCGAGCACGGAGGCCGGCTCGCGGCGTGAGCCGGCGACGATGCCGAACGGGACTCCCATGCTCGTGCCGTAGGCCCAGTGCATGCCCTGGTTGAGGGCGTCCTCGCTGACGGGCACCTCGCGCTGCAGCACGCCCTCGATCACCCGCTCGCCGACCTCGGCGGGCGTCGAGCTCGACTCGCTGCCCGTGTACTTGTAGTAGGCGGTCTGGGCCGCGGTCATCAGCGCGGTGCCGGCGGCGCCGGCGACGACGCCGCGGACGGCAGCGCCCACAGGATTGAGGGAGTGACGAGCCACGAAGGACGACGTTCCCATACTCGGGAACACATAAACAACACGCAGGCTGTGTACCAGACCGCACTCCTACCTGACTGACGAGGAGCTCAAATGAAGGAGCCGGGCATGGTGTTCGGGCACGAGAACCAGGGAATCGTCGAGGACGTCGGCCCGGCGGTCCAGCGCGTCAAAGAAGCCGGCGGCCTGAGGTGGCATGAGGCGCCCCGGCGTGCCTGACTTCGGCGTGATCGGCGCGGGCATCGTCGGCCTCGCCACAGCCTACGCGCTCGCCGAGCGCGGCGCGAGCGTACGGGTGTACGAGAGCGGCGTCCCCGGCAACAGGCACCGGCGCTCGGCCGCGCACTGGCAGCGGCGGCGCTAGGCGACGGGTGATGGACGACTTGCGCCCCGAGGCGCGGCTCGGCG
>JACCXP010000348.1 GCA_013696905.1 Thermoleophilaceae bacterium | reverse complement strand
TCGCCCGGGCGCGGCACTTTCCATGAGGCTTTTCGTTTCCCTCGGCCACGCCGCGAGCGTCGCGCCTGGCCCGGTCCGTCGCCCCTGCTACGAGGAAGTGACCTCGAGCGTTGCCGCGATGTCGTCGAGGGCGTCCTGCTCGGTCTCGCTCACCTGCTGACCCCCCACTCCGAGAAACCCACCCTCGCGATGTGCGTTGGCGGCTTCCTGCGCGAGCGTAAGAACGAAGCGCTTGTACGCATCGACATCGTCGGAGGAGGCCTTCCGCTGCAGGATCTGTAGGGCGTGGCGAAGACGCTCGGTGCTCATGCTGGCGATATCGCCGGCCGAGCGGAGACGGCTCGGGTCCATAGCGGGCGGAGCGGAGACCAGCTCATCGAGCAGCTCGCTGCTCCCCTGCGCTTGTCGTGCCTTTGCGTACGTCTGGCCCATCGCCAGGCTCTCGCGCAGTGTTCCCCCGCGGCCCGCCGTGATCACCCGCATACCCGCCAGCAGTGGACCCTCGACCACGGTCGCCCATTCGTCAGCGTTGAAATCGGCCTTCTTGGTCATGTCGCTTCGCTTCCGCTCGGGGACACCACGGGTCCGGTCCGGCATACCCGTAGCGGCTGGGGCTCAACCCGGTGAGCTAGGCAGCGACCGCCGCCACACCGCCGCGCAGTAAGACCAGGGAACCCACTCCGCCGACAGCATGATGCCGGCGCAGACCGTTATCGAGCCTAGGGCCTGGATCGATCCGAACGGGTCCCCGAACAGCGAGGCTCCGAGCGCCACGCCGACGAGCGGCTCGAGGTTGATGAACGCGCCGGCCACCTCGGGGGCGACGCGTGCCTGCCCGTAGGCGTAAAGCGCGAATGGCAACAGCGAGCCGATGACCGTGAGGGCCGCGAACGCAGCCAGCGGAGGCCCCGCCGGGAACGACGGCGTCGTGCCGGCGGCGAGCGCCAGGGGCAGCGTGATCACCGCTCCGGCGAGCATCTGCACCGCGGTCACCGCGACCGGGTTGCGGCCCTCGAGCACGCGCGGTTGGCCGACGATGTAGAGCGCGGAAACGGCCGCCGATCCGAGCACGAGCATGTCGCCGGCGAGCGAGTCCGATCCGCCGCTGCCGGCGATCAGCGCGATCCCGACGAAGCCGAGCGCAAAGCCCGCCCACGCCGCGCGCGACGCGACCGCACGGCCGCTAGCCGCCGCCGTAATAGCGACGAGCACGGGCACCGAGCCGAAGATCAGGCCCGCGTGGCTGACGCTCGTGAGCGCGATGCCGAGGTTCTGGAGCAGCAGGCAGGCTCCGTAGAAGGCCGCCCCCCAGGCGAGCACGAGCGGGCTGATCGCATCGCGCAGCGAGCGCCTGGCGGCGCAGGCGAGCAGTGCGCCGGCGAGGCCGAAGCGCCCGACGTTCAGCCAGTAGGGGTCGAGCCAGCCGAGCGAGAGCTTGGCGAGCGGGACGGTCAGCCCCCAGATCAGGCCGGCCGCCGTAAGGGCGATCAGTGCGTTGCGGCGATCATGTGACATGCGCTCTAATATCGCGCCAGATCGACTACAGCCGTAGCTCGATTGCGCATTTGGCCTACATCGCGCAATAATGTTTCGTCATGGTGGCCGAACAGAGCCTCGATCTCGTCGACGTTGCGCTCCTGCGTGAGCTGCAGACCGACGCCGACCGCCCGAACGTCGAGTTGGCTCGGACGATCGGGCTGTCGCCCGCGGCGACGCTTCACCGCGTGCGCCGCCTCAAGGAGAGCGGCGTGATCGACGGCGTGCGCGCCCGCGTGGACCCGACCGCCGCCGGCTTCCCGCTGCAGGTGTACGTCTCGATCTCGCTCGCCCAGCACGACGAGCGCTCGCACAACCGCTTCCAGGACGCCATGCGGCGCATCCCCAACGTGATCGGCGCGGACTGGGTCTCGGGCGCGGACGACGCGGTGCTCCAGGTGGTCGCGCGTGACGTCAACGAGCTGCAGCGCCTGCTGATGCTCTTCTCACGCGCGGGCGCCCAGCGCGTGCTGACCTCGCTGCGCCTAGAGCAGATGAAGCCGCCGTCGCCGCTCCCGCTCAGCGACGGCTAACGTCGAGCCGATGGCCGCCTGGACGCTCGCCGACATGCCAAGCCTGAGCCGGCGGACGGCGCTTGTGACCGGCGCCAACAGCGGGATCGGGCTCGTAGCGGCACGCGCGCTCGCGCGTGCGGGGGCGCGGGTTGTGCTCGCCGCGCGTGACGTCTCCAAGGGCGAGGCGGCCGCGGAGACGATCGCGCCCGGCCCCGGTGGCGAGGTCGCCGTCGCCCGGCTCGACCTCGCGGACCTCGCGTCGGTGCGCGAGCTCGCCGCGGCGCGCAGCGAGCCGCTCGACCTGCTGGTCAACAACGCCGGCGTCATGGCGCTCCCCTACCGGACTACCGCCGACGGCTTCGAGCGCCAGTTCGGCACCAACCACCTCGGCCATTTCGCGCTCACCGGCCTGCTCCTGCCGCACCTCCTGGCCGGATCCTCGCCGCGCGTCGTGACCCTCTCGAGCGTCGCGCACCGGAGGGGGCAGATTGACTTCGACGACCTGCAATCAGACGGCAGCTACAGCAAGTGGCGCGCCTACGGGCAGTCGAAGCTCGCCAACCTGCTGTTCGCTTTCGAGCTCCAGCGCCGGGCCGACGAGCAGGGGGTGCCGCTGCTGAGCGTGGCGGCGCATCCGGGCTACTCGGCGACGAACCTCCAGGCTGCGGGGCCGCGCATGGAGGGCAGCTCGATCGGCGAGCGGCTGAGCCTGCTCGCCAACAAGATCCTCGCCCAGAGCGCTGAGCGCGGTGCGCTGCCGACGCTCTACGCGGCCACCGCGCCCGACCTGCCCGGCGGCGCGTACGTCGGACCGGACGGGTTCGGCGAGATGCGGGGCCACCCCCAACTCGTCGGCACGACCGCCGCCGCCAGGGACCCGCAGACAGCAGGCAGGCTGTGGCGGGTCTCCGAGGAGCTCACAGGTGTCCGCTTCGACGTAGGCTTCGTTTCCGCTTAGCGCGACCGCCCCGAGAGGGCGACCAGAAGGCGTCCAGCCGCTAGCGGTCGGCCTGTCCCTAGCGCGCCGTCCGCCGTTCGGCCTGATTTTCCGCGCGGGTCTCCGGTCGCCCGACGCCCGGCGTTGGCGGTGGAGGCGTGGCCGCTCCGGCCAAGCAACGAGACGCCACAGCCGATCTCGACGACCAGCGTTGCCGCAGCGCCGGCGGAGGCCCGGCAGAGCGGTGCAATCCGATCGTTGGTCTTCCAGAGCGATCACGGTCGTAGGCGAGCCGGCGGCGCATCTCCGGGAGGTCGTCACGAAACTCGTGACGCGGATCACGCCCGGACTTCGTCGGCTGTGAGTAGCTCGCTGCCCCGAGCACTCACCCTCTTCGGCATTGCGTGACCGCATGGCCGCAGCGGTCTGAGGCGCCCGCTCGGCTCGCGATGCAGGAGACGTCGCGAGGTGTGTGGCGAGACGATCACGGACACCATGAACGTGCCGGGTGGGGGAGCGGGGCGGGTCGAGGCGCCGCATCACACTGTGCGAACGGCCTAAGGTAAACGTTGGGGCCGCGTCTCCAAGACTCGGTCTTGGAGAAGAACGGCATGCCAAGGGAGGCAGTATGGGATTTTATGGCGAGCGAGTCCTCCCACGGATCGTCAACGTCGCGTGCGGGCTGAAGGGCGCCGAACCGCTGCGACGCCGGGTCTGCGCGGGACTCAAGGGAGACGTCGTCGAGATCGGCTTCGGCTCGGGACTCAACGTCCCGTTTTACGCCGCGGCCGTTAGGCGGGTTGCCGCGGTCGAGCCGGCCGACGTCGGCTGGAAGCTGGCCGAAAAGCGTCTCAAGGCGACAAGCGTGCCGGTGCAGCGGTCCGGCCTGGATGGCCAGTCGTTGCCCTTCGCCGACAACAGCTATGACTCCGCCCTGTCCACGTGGACGCTGTGCACGATCCCGGACGTCGCCGCCGCCCTAGCCGAGGTGCGGCGCGTCCTCAAGCCCGGAGGGTCCCTCTATTTCCTCGAGCACGGGCTGGCCCCCGACGAGCGGGTGCGCCGCTTGCAACATCGCCTCGACCCGGTGCAGAAACGGGTCTTCGGCGGCTGCCACCTCAGCCGGCCCGTCGTCGACCTGCTCACAACCGCCGGCTTCACGATCACCGCACTCGACGTCTTCTACGAGGAGGGCACGCCGAAGGTCTTGGGCGCCAACTCCCTCGGCGTCGCCCAGTCTCCTTAGCGCAATGCGCGAGGAGCATCGTCGCAGGCAAACACGCAGTTCGATATGCACGAGCAAGACAGTGCCGCGGGGTCCACCTCGTCGCGTACGGCTGCGGCTTGTCGTGAGACCGATGCCGCGCGAGACTGCCGAAATGGTCCTTCGCGGCGAGACCGAATGGGGGTCATGGGAATGGCTGCAGCGCGCCCCGCACCCGCTGCTGCGCCCCTATGTCCGTAGCGGGTATGAGGGTTTTCGCCAAGCAATGCGCGCGCCGGTGCGCCGGCTCGAGGTGCCGCATGCCGGGATCGTGCTGATCATCGGGCTCGGTCCGGCGATCGATGTCGACGGGGCGTCGCACACCTCCTTCGTCGCCGGCCTCCACGACGCGCCGGTCGTCGTAACCGACGACGGCCGCCAGGCCTGCGTCCAGGTCAACCTCACGCCGCTCGGCGCGCGCATGCTGCTCGGCATACCGATGCGCGAACTGACCGGACGCACTGTCGCGCTCGACGATCTGCTGAACCGCGAGCTGTCCGAGCGACTCGCCGCACTTCGGGACTGGCCGGCCCGCTTCGCCGCGCTCGACGCCTTCTTATTGCGCCGGCTACGTGCCGCGCCCCAGCCGCGCCCCGATGTCGCCTACGCCTGGTCGCGGCTGGACGCAGCGCGCGGCCGCGTCCCGATCGCGGAGCTGTGCCGAGAGCTTGGCTGCAGCGGACGCCACCTCTCGGCGCGCTTCGGGGAGGAGATCGGCATGGCGCCCAAGGCCTTCTCGCGCGTGCTGCGCTTCGAGCGGGCGGCCGCGCTGCTGGTGAGCGGAACCCCACCGGCCGAGGTGAGCGCGACCTGCGGGTTCTCCGACCAGCCGCACCTAAACCGCGAGTTCCGTGCGCTGGCCGGCCGCGCGCCGGCAGCCTTCGCCGCGTCGGTCATGAACGTCCAAGACGGTGTCGGCATCGCCCCGTAGGCTCCCCGCCATGTCAACTATCTCACCGATCATTCCCTACAGTGACCTGCGCGTAGCGATCGACTTTCTCTGTGACGCCTTCGGGTTCGAGCGCCACGAGCTGCATGAAGGCGACGACGGCGAACTGCAGCACGTCGAGCTCAGGCTGGGCGACGACGTGATCATGCCCGCGCCGACACGCCTCGGCGTGCCCGGTCACGCACAGACTTATGTCGTTGTAGCTAGCGCCGACGCCCATCACGACCGCGCGAAGGCCGCCGGCGCGCAGATCACGATGGAGCTTCGCGACACCGACTACGGCTCACGCGACTACGCCGCCAAGGATCCCGAGGGAAACAGCTGGTACTTCGGGACTTACCGACCGCTCAAGTAAGCCGACGCCCGCGGCGCGAGAGTCGCAGTGCTGCTTCGCGCGAAAGTCGAGTCTGACCCCGGCCATATCTGCCAAAGGATGCTCGAGCAGCGGTCGACCGGTCGGGTCAGAAAGGGATCTCGAGGCCGCGAGCCGGCTTGAACGTTCGCTTCTCGGGATACACGCAGACGTCGCCAGGGATCAGGTCGCCCATCGTCACGAGTTGCATGCCGTCCGGGCCGACTTCGATGCGGTGCCCGACGCCGGCGTTCGCACGGCGTAGCCAGAACGAGCCGGCGCGCAGCTGATGGGCGTCGTCGCCGAGGCGGGCGATCCCGCTCCCGCTTCTCACATACCAGGCCTCTTCGCGGGCGCTGTGGAAGTGCAGGTCGGTGTTGTGTGTGTCGGGCGGCATCGCGTCCTGCGCGAGGACGAGCTTGTCTGAGCCCATGTCGCGCAGGTCGCGCGTGGCGTAGGCGAGCCGCCCGTCGCGTCCTTCGTACAGCGGGAGCTCGGCGAGGTTGCGGATCGTTGGCGGTCGCTCGGCTGTCGGCGGGGGCAGTTCGAGCGGGCCGAGCGCGGCATCGGCAGCGTAGGGATGCGCGGTGTCGGCGGGCGACCATCGCGGTCCGAGCCAGAACTGGTTGGTGCGCGGCAGGTAGGTGATGTTCGTGCGCGACCCTTCGGCGAGGACGAGCACGGTGAGGCCGCCGTCGCCGGCGACGAGCGTGTGCGCGTCGCGATGCCAGATCAAATCGTCGACGCCGATCGTGTAAGTGCGGACGTCGTCGCGGCCCGCCATCTGGTAGCTCAGACCGCCGCCCGCCAGCACCAGGAAGGCTTCGTCCTCGTCGGCGTGGCTGTGCGGCGGTGTCGAGCGCTTCCCCGGGTCAACTTCGATCACGGCGATGCCGAGTCGCTTGGCGCCGGACGCGACACCCAGACGGCGACGAGTGGCCCCGACTTCGCCGTACTCCCAGCGCTTCGGCGCTACGTCGTCGACGTCGATCGGCAGGCCCTCCGGCATGCCCGGCAGCATGGCAGCCGCACACGGGCGGCCGAGCGCAGGCGCTTGCTATCGCCTCGCGCGAGGAGCAACTGCCTACCGGATTCACAGCGCGCGCCCGACGCTGCCTCGCATGGAAAGCGGCTCTTCGATGTAATAGGTGAGAGAGTTTCGAGATGCCCGACTGGACGAAGAAGAACTTCGACGATCTTCGCGATGTCAGCCCGCAGGATGCTCAAATGCAGTGGCGGTTCGCGCGGGAGCCTCTGCGATCGCCCGAGCTCGGCGTGAGCCGCTTCACCTAC